>PFXB01000045.1:5677-11689 GCA_002791435.1 candidate division WWE3 bacterium CG_4_9_14_3_um_filter_43_9 | reverse complement strand
CTATCAATCGCTTTTGCGATAACAACATGGATACATTTATCTTTGCCACCAATCAAATAATTTCATCGATCGCTTTCGGCGTATTACTTTGGCTTGGTCTTTTCACAGGTTTGTTTTACTCTCTTTTCCGAAAAGCAATCAACAAAGAAAAAATAGATTTTTTCGACACCAATCTTGTTTTCAGATTCATTTTTTTTGTCTATTATGGGATTCCCTCCTTGTATTATTTTTTTATTCCGCCGGCAGTTGATGATTTCAGACAGGTGACTTTAAATATGGTTTTGGTTCTTGCTATTCTAGGACTGATATTCTTTGATTTGGGGCGGAAAATCGCGATTCATCAACAATGGCAACGTTTTTTTGAGTCTTCCGAGATAGATGAGCAGAAAGTTGCGAAACTGACCGTGATCTTTTTCGTTATTGCCCTGCTTTCGTTTATAATCTTCATTTTTTCGGTGGGAGGGCTAAATTCATACATTCAAAACTGGGGGAAAACCGGCGATTTAACCAAAGGCAAGATGTATCTTTTATGGGGCGTTTTACTTTCCAAATTGGCATTCCTGGTCAATTTTGCCTTTCATCTCAAAGGTAAAAAGACGCTTGCTCCGTTCTTATTGTATGCATTGGGAGGGATTTCTTTTCTCTTAATCATGCTAATCGGCGCACGACTTTTAATCATTGTTTATATTTTAGAGTGTCTCATTCTTTACCATTATTTGAAAAAAGAAATTCCGGTTAAAAAACTGCTGATAGCAGCACTGGTTATTTTTATCGTTTTTATCGTTTTGATGGGAGAAGTCCGCAATCATACCTGGTTTCAGGACATGAGTTTGTTGGAACAGATTAAAACGAGGCTGGGAGATTTTTCAAACTATATTTACCTTTTGGTCAACAACTACTTTGATTCGGTGAGAAACACGATCATCATTTTGGAAAACACCCCCTCTCGTTTTAGCTACGAGTGGGGCCGGACATATCTGGATTTGCTGGTAAGACCGATTCCCTACATGTTCCGTCCGGATATCGTCAAAAACAGCGAGATTCTGCTGGCAACCTTTCAGGGAAGAATTTTACCTTTGCTGGGCGAGCTTTATCTGAATTTCAGTTTGGCAGGAATCGTGATCGGAACTTTTTTCCTCGGACTTTTTGCCAAAGCCAGCTCTTTTTTCCTGCGTTTTAACAAGGCCAATATCTCGGCGGTTTTGTTATACGCGACTTTGGTTGCAGTAACTATGATGTGGGTGCGCGGGCAATTTGCCAATCATACCCCGCTTTTTTTGATGGATTTTATAGGGTTTTTTGTTTTTATTAAATTAAGTCAAAAATCGGCTAAAGGATAATTATAGACAAATGTATTTAAAAGTGGACATTAAGGTATGTCTATACGAGAAACTGATTAAAGCTGTTTAGAAAAAGTAGATGGTAATTTGGAATCAGTTTCTCTATAAACCAACATATAGCGTTATTAAAACAATTTGTCACCCCGATCCTCTGTGTCATTCCCGACCTGATCGGGAATCCAGACAATAAAATCTTATTTGATAGATTCCCGCTTTAAACGGGAATGACATGAATGGTTAAAAGTGACATTCTGTTTTTAAAGAACTATAAAAGGGGATTTTCAGTGAAAGTTGGCATTGACGGGCGTTACCTAAAACGACAAGTGGGCTTAGGAAAATTTACCTATCACCTGATTCACGCTTTGGCTAAAATCGACAGCCGGAATGAATACATCATCTACCTTGATTTGCCTCAAGCAGCAGAAAAACTTCCCCAGGTGAAAAATTTCCACTGGAAAGTCCTCACTCCCTCCAATTATTTCATTTGGGAGCAGATTTGTCTTCCCCTGCAGGCTGCGAAAGATGGTCTTGACCTTCTTCATTCTCCAGCTAATACTGCGCCGCTTTGTTTGTCAAAAAAAATTAAACTAATAATTACCGTCCACGATGTCATGTTTCTGCTCCCTTTTTCTGTTTTGCCAAAGTCGCCCTCCGTTTATCAGAACATCGGTCGTTTTTATCGCAAAATCATCGTGACTGCAGCAGCCCGCAAGGCTGGGATTGTCGCCACCGATTCTCATTATTCGGCCAAAGATATTATCCGCTACCTGAAGATTAATAAAAATAAAATAAAGGTTGTTTATCTCGGAAGCGATCAGATGGCTGAGCAGTTGCAAAGTAGGCCATCCGACAACGAGACTCTGGAAAAATATAAGATTCACAAACCGTATCTTTTAGCCTTAGGCGGAACCGATCCGCGTAAAAATACAGAAAAAGTGATTCAAAGTTTTCAGAAATTAAACAGGGAAGAGCGCCAAAAATATCAACTGGTTATCGTTGGAATTGATCGTCACCGGAACTCAAATTTTAGCGAGCTAGTCAAAGATTTTCAGCTGGAAGACAGGATTGTTTTCACCGGTTTCGTCGGCGAAAGCGAACTGGCAACTTTATATCGGCAAGCGTATCTTTTTATCTATTCGTCTTTATATGAAGGATTTGGCCTGCCGGTTTTGGAAGCGATGAGTACCGGCAAACCGGTGGTCGCTTCCAAAACCACCTCCATTCCAGAAGTCGGCGGAAGGGCGGTTTTATACGTCAACCCTGAAAGCGCTGACGAAATTGCCTGCGGGATCCAAAAGATATTAAATGATAGTCCGGATGCCTATCAGAATCGGGTCGATCTGGGCTTGCAACAAGCGGCTCAATTTTCGTGGGAAAAAACAGCTTTAGCATATCGATCCTTGTACGAAGCGATAGGAGCTCGGATATGAAAATTTTGTATCTGGCGCCGCGTTTTCCTTATTATCCTTTAAAGGGCGACCAATTGCGGGATTATAACCAGATTAAACTTCTTTCCAAAAAGCACGAGATCACTCTGGTGACTTTTCAAGCTGCAGATACCAAAGAAGAAGACATAAAATACATGCAACAATATTGTCGTTTAGAGTTAGTTTTCTGGAACAAAATTCAGTCCCACCTCAATGTTTTACGAGGGAGTTTGTCCCGTTTGCCCCTGCAGGTCGGTTATTTTGCCTCACCGGCCATGTCCGCTAAAATTAAACATTTACTCAAACATAACCACTACGACTTAATTCACGTGCATTTAGCCCGGATGGCGGAATATGTCAAAGATCACCAAGGAATTCCCAAAGTTATAGATCTTATGGATGCTTTTTCGCTGAACATGAGAAATAGAGCCAAAAGAGAAAAATTGCTGTTTAAAGTTGTTTCCAAAGTCGAAGAGTTGAGAATGAAAAACTATGAAAAGACTCTGTGTCAAAAATTTGATAAGGTGATTGTTGTTTCCGAAAGAGACCGCGCGGCCCTTGGGATTCAAGAAAATGTATCCATTCTTCCCTTAGGCGTAGATTTAAGAAAACCAAAAAAAAACAAGAAGTATCGGCATGATCTTATTTTTACCGGGAACATGGGCTATTTTCCCAATCAAGATGCAGTTTTATGGTTTACGAAAGAGGTTTTTCCTCTGATTTTAAAAAAGATGCCTCATCTCACTTTCGCGATTGTGGGGAACAATCCCGGCCAAAAAATTAAGAAGCTGGCGAGCAAACACATAAAAGTCACCGGATTTGTACCCTCCATCTATGATTACTTGGCGCAGGCGCGCTTGGCGGTTGCTCCTTTGCGTTCAGGCTCAGGGATGCAGATTAAGGTTTTGGAGGCTATGGCGGCAGGATGTCCGGTGGTGGCGACGCACTATGTTTCTGAAGGTATTGCACATGCCAGCGAAAGGAAAGAAATCTTTATTGCTCCGGACGACGCTCAGCAGTTTGCCGATAAAGTCGTGCAGGTTCTTCAAAATAATAATCTCTGTCAACAGGTTGCCAAAACCGCACTTAATCTAATAGAAAAGGAATACACTTGGAATAGAGTGGTGTCCAGGTTGGATAGAATATACACAGAATCAGCCGGCAATGATCTACTTAAGACAGATTCATCAAAGGAGTAACATGGAGATCAACGCAAAAAGGGCAAAACCCAAGAAATTAGTAATTGTTATTCCCACCTTAAATGAACTAGATAATATCCAGAAACTCTATCAGGCGGTGAAAACCCAAACGCAAAAGATTGACGGATGGGATACGCACCTTCTCTTTGTTGACAGCCATTCCACCGACGGAACTCTCGAGGTGTGCAGAAGTCTGGTCCGTAAAGACAAAAAGGTGGCAATCATCGAAACCGGAAAGGGGATAGGATTGGCTCTCAAGACTGGTTTTAAGCATGCGTTTGAGACCAGGCAAGCCGAAGTGGTTTTACAGATGGATGCCGATTTTTCGCACGCACCTTCGGATATTCCACGCTTAATGGCCGAAATAGAGCGTGGATATAATCTTGTGATCGGATCGAGATTTATTAAAGGCGGAGAAGTCAAACTGAAAGCCCACCGCAATTTCTTAAGCCGTACCGCCAATTTTATTACCCGTCTGTTGTTGGGTATATTCCAGGTAACCGAATTTACAACCAGTTTTAGGGCTTTCACCAAAGATTTATATCAGAAGATTGATTGGGAAAAAGTAAACTTTACCGACAACACTTTCTTGCCGGCTTTTGTTTATGAAGCTTTTCGGGCTCAAGCTAAAATTAAGGAAATACCGATTATTTTCATAGACAGACAGCGTGGATACTCCAAGATTGATATTCCTCGCTATATTCCGCATCTGCTTTGTTATTCACTGGCTAAATTCAGTCTCAGAATCAAAAGCTTCTTTTTTAGAAAAGAAGTGCTTTTAGCCTTAGTGCTCATAGGTTTAGCCGCTTTTTTCCGCTTCTATCATCTTTCCCAAACCACCTGGATTGCCGGTGATGAGGGGCGTGATCTTTTGGTGATGTCGCAAATGCTGGAAACGAAAAAACCCGTTCTGCAGGGTCCTCCTACCTCGATTGTCACCGATGTCGGCAGAGTTTATTACGGACCAGGATTTTATTATTTGGTTCTTCCATTTTTCGCAATTTCTCATGGCCACCCGGCCAGCGGAGCTTTTTGCGTAGCTTTAATGGGCGTTTTAAGCGTCCTTTTGATCTACTTCATTACCAAGATGTTTTTTGGAACCTGGATTGGGTTTGGATGTGCCGTTTTCTATGCCACCTCGCCTTTTGTGGTTGAGCTTGACCGACATTTTTGGAGTCCTAATGTTGTCCCGTTTTTCATTTTGCTGATAATCTTTTCTTTTTTGCAGATTAAACTGAAGCAGAAGGCATGGTACCTCCCGGTTGCCGGCGCCGCCACAGGAATAGTTTGGCAGCTGCATTACACCTCTCTCTTTTTCTTGATTCCTTGGGCAGCCTGGTGGCTGTATGCCAAAGTGAAAGTGGGCCTGAAAATCTGGATCTTTTCGATTGGCTCCTTTTTCTTTTTTTCGGCGCCGCTTTTAATCTCCGAGCTGCGTCACAATTTCCCCAACGTGAGGGTTTTGCTTTATTATCTGACAGAGCAGTTCAAACCCGGTCTTGACCTTTATACTAAACTAAAAACAATCGGAAATTCTGTTCTGAGCCTGTTTTCAAAATCTTTAAACCTCAGTTATCTGCCGCTTATAGCAATCGTGATGCTTTTGGGAATAAGCCTCGGTTTGGTTTTTTTGATCAGGGCCAAAAGCCAAAGCCAGGAAAGGCTCTTAGGCCTCATGGTTATCACCTGGTTGCCTTTCTCCCTACTGCCCCATTTAACCTATTCCGGAGAATTCGCTTTTGATTGGCGTTTCATCATTTTTATCCTGCCGCTTCCTTTTCTGGTCGTCGGATTGATAATCCGAACAATCTGGTCCTTTAAAATCTGGGGAAAACTATTGACGCTGGCTGTCTTTGGATTTCTGGTGGTTGGAAATTTGTTTTCTCTGGATATTAGGTCGCCGCAAACTCTTTTTCCCTTTAATCAAGGGCCAACGCTTTACAACCGGCAAAAAATCGTTGATTATATTATCACTTCATCCCAGGGAGTTCCTTTAGGAATCGAAATTGAGGGCGACGTCTATTTTCGGAATGCCTATGTGTATTT
>PFXB01000045.1:0-5647 GCA_002791435.1 candidate division WWE3 bacterium CG_4_9_14_3_um_filter_43_9 | reverse complement strand
CGAGCCGAAAGAAGTCTATAGAATAATTGATCCCTTGAGAGACGAGGAACAGATGATGGTGAAATTCGGGAATATCGGAGTAAAAAAAGTAAGCCAGTAAAAAACTGTCCTTCCGGAGTTTGGGGAGGTGGCGAATTAAAATTAATGCTATAGTTAACTCAAAACGAAATGTCGTTTCATGAGTTGGGTCCTGTCAGATGTTTCCCTTCCGTCAGTGCTCCCCGCCGATTCGGCGGGTGCGCGCTGTCGGGGTCCTTTCCACATCTGCCACCCAATCATGCTTACTATTCAAAAAAGACATTCTGTTTTGACAGAGCTCTAAGAAGGCGGGTTTTCGATGAAGATCGGAATTGATGCGCGGTTTTATGGGTTGCAGTATGCCGGGCTTGGCCGTTACGTTAAAAATCTCATTGCTGAGCTTGAGCAGGTAGATTTCGAAAATACCTATTTCATTTTGTTGGGGCAAGAAAACTTTGAGGCGTATAATCCCGTCAACCCCAACTTTAAGAAAGTGAAGCTGGCCGGCCATCCTTATTCGTTAGCTTCGCAACTTTTTGACTGGACCAAAATCAGAAGTCTCAACTTGGATCTGGTGCATTTTACCCATTTCAGTTTTCCGACCTTTTATCGCGGTAAATTTGTGGTGACTATCCATGATTTAATCAAAAGCGAGTATTATACTTCCCAAGCCAGCAGCCGCTCGTTTTGGATGCAAAAACTCAAAACTTGGGGTTATCAATATGTTTTGAAAAAGGCCATTGGGCGGGCAGAAAGAATTGTGACTCCGTCCAATTTCGTCAAACAGGAAATTTTGAAAAATTATCAGGTCGATCAAAACAAAATAATTCCCATTTATGAAGGAGCAGAGGATAAATTTAAAAACCTCAAAGTGAGCCCTCAAAAATGTCAAAAAATCCTTGGCAGCATGCACATCACCAAGCCCTTTCTGCTTTACGTCGGCAGCCTTTACCCTTATAAAAATGTCGAGGTTTTAATCAGGGCTGTGAAGGAAATAAATATCGCCCGAGTAAAACCGGCGGATCAAGATTTGACTCTGGTTATTGTTTGCCCTCCTTCTTTTTTTGTCGAACGGTTTGAGCAGACGATTCAAGCGGAAGAAGCAGGACGGTTTGTTAAAATGGCCGGTTTTGTCAAAGACGAATCTCTGGCAGTTTTGTATTCTCAAGCTTTGGCCTATATCACCGCTTCTTTGTCTGAGGGTTTTGGGATCACCGGTTTGGAGGCCATGGCGGCGGGATGTCCGGTTTTATCTTCTAACTCGAGTTGCCTGTCGGAGGTTTACGGAGAGGCGGCGTTCTACTTTAATCCTCAAAAGACGGCTGAAATCATCCAAGCTGTCGAAAAAGTAAAAACCGATCCGCAACTGAGGCGAACCTTGATTGAGAAAGGAAAAAAACAAGTGCAGCAATACTCGTGGCGTAAAATGGCTCAAGAAATTTTAACTCTTTATCGTGAGGTACTGACAACATGAGAAAGGAGATCTTCAATGAAGATCGGCATTGACGCCCGTTTTTGGGGGCCTAAGGGGACAGGCATCGGGCGCTTTACTAAAAATTTAGTGCTGGAATTGGAAAAAATCGACCGGGAAAATGAGTATGTGGTTTTTTTAAGAAAAGAAAACAGCCATCTTTATGAGCCGGCCAATCCCCGTTTTCGCAAGGTTATCATCGACACTCATCCATACTCTTTGTGTTCCCAAGTTTTTGACTGGCTAAAAATTAAAAAGCTGCGTTTGGATCTGGTACATTTTACCCACTTTAGCTACCCGATTTTCTATCCGGGGAAATTCGTCATTTCCATCCATGATCTTATTAAAACCCAGTTTCAGGAAAAAAGCGCCTCTTCCAAGCAGAAATTGATTTATAGAATCAAACATTGGGGATACCAGCTTGTTTTGAGGCAGGCCATTTTCCGCTCCGCCAAAATCATTACCGCCACTGCTTTCGTAAAAAACGAAATTTCAAAACACTACCCGCTTGCAAACTCTAAAATTGTCACTGCATACTACGGAACGGAGGACAGATTTTTCACCGTTCAGAAAGAAGCCAAAAAGGGTATTAATATTCTAGCGAAATATCAGATTCAAAAGCCTTATTTAATCTATGTCGGCAACCTATACCTCTATAAAAATGTTGACAAATTGATTGAAGTGATGGAAAGTATGTCAGATCGTGAGTTAACTCTGGCTATCGTTTGCTCAAGATCGATTTTTTATGATTCTTTAGAAGAAAAGATTAAAGATAAAAAGTTGGCAAGCAGGGTTAAACTTTTGGGTTTTGTGCCGGATGAGATGTTAGTTACGCTTTATCAAAATGCTCTAGCTTTTATTACCGCTTCTTTGTCCGAAGGCTTTGGGATTACCGGTTTAGAGGCCATGGCCGCGGGATGCCCGGTTTTATCTTCTAACTTTAGTTGCCTGCCAGAAGTCTATGGGGAGGCGGCGCTTTATTTTAATCCTGATCAAACAGATAAGATAGTAGATTTAGTTTATCGAATTAGGAAAGAAGAAAAGTTGCGTTCAGAAATGATAAAAAAAGGCAAAAGACAAGTTCAAAAATATTCGTGGAGTAAAATGGCTAAAGAAGTTTTGGCTGTTTACAAGGAGGCATTTGATCAATGAAGATTGCCATCGTGCACGATTATTTAAATCAATATGGGGGAGCCGAGAGAGTTTTGGAAGTGATTCACCAGATATGGCCCGAAGCTCCGATTTTCACCTCTCTCATCGATTATCAAAAAATGGAAAAACAGGGCTTCAATTTTAAGGGTAAAGATATCCGCACTTCCTTTATGCAAAAACTGCCCTTCAGGAAAAGTCTGGCAAATTCATACTATCTGCCTTTATATCCTTTAGCTTTTGAAAAATTCGATCTCACCGGCTTTGACGTTGTTCTAAGCGTTACCTCTTTTGCAGCCAAGGGCGTTATTACCAAACCAGAAACAACCCATATCTGTTACTGTTGTACACCAACCCGACATTTGTGGCACTCTCAGGAATATCTTTCTCATCACTCGCATGTGAAAGGAATTCACAAGCCACTTTTGTACCCGATCTTAAATTACTTAAGAATTTGGGATTTAGTCGCCGCCTCCCGTGTTGATTATTTTCTTACAATTTCAAAGGCAGTACAAAGAAGATTAAAACGTATTTATCATCGTGAAGCAGAGGTTATTTATCCTCCGGTGAATCTCACCAGATTTCTCAAATTAAAGCTACTCAAGACTGATTCCAAAAAGGGTTTCTTTTTGATTGTTTCACGCCTGGGTGGTCATAAAAGGGTGGATTTAGCCATCGAGGCTTTCAATCGGCTCAAGTTACCGTTGAAAATCATCGGCGACGGACCGCAAGAAAAAAGATATCGGAAAATGGCCGGACAAAACATTGAGATTTTGGGGAGACTCCCGGATGAGCGGGTTGACTATTTTTATCAGAATTGTTTAGGATTTATTTATCCTCAGGAAGAAGATTTCGGCATTACGGCGCTTGAGGCTCAGGCTGCCGGCAAACCGGTGATTGCTTTTAAAAAAGGTGGAGCTTTGGAAACAATTATTGAAGGGCAGACCGGAATTTTTTTCGAGCAACAGACCGTTCCCGACCTAACGGCGGCCATAAATCAATTCCATCGCTTAAATTTTGACCCAGAAAAATGCAGAGCTCAGGCCAGAAATTTTTCGGAAGAGAAGTTTCGTCAGGCCATAAAAAGTTCTGTGGAGAAGCTTTACGACCAAAGACAGAGAAAGAGCGGATGAAAAAGGAAACGTCATCTTTAATTTGAAAAGTAAGCTCAAATTGTCTACAATATACTTTTGAGTTAAAAAAACGAGATTATGATGATGAAAAAGATAAACCTTTTTCTTTATTTTTTTACAAAGAGATTAATCGACATCTTAATATCTGTCTTGGCATTACTCGTTGCTGCGCCAATTCTGATTGTGACAGCCATTGCAATCGGGATTGATACGCGCGGTCCGGTTATCTTCTCGCAGACCAGAGTTGGGAAAGAAGGGAAGCATTTTAAGCTCTTAAAATTCAGGTCGATGATTCCGGACGCAGAAAAAATTCTGTATGAAAACCCAAAACTGTTGGCCGAATATCAAAAGCATAGCTATAAGATTTTTGCGGATCCGAGGGTAACTAACGTCGGAAAACATATTCGTCGTTATTCCATTGATGAGTTTCCTCAATTTATTAATGTTTTGAAAGGGGAAATGAGTTTTGTCGGACCTCGCGCCTACAGACCGGAGGAGTTACGCGATCAGCAGAACAATTTTCCTGAAACCAAAAAATACGTTAAAGCTTTTTTGGAAGTTAAGCCTGGGATTACCGGTCCCTGGCAGGTTTCAGGAAGATCTGAAATTCAATTTGACAAACGGGTAAAAATGGACGCCTTTTACGCAGAACGAAAATCCTTACTTTATGATTTCATCATCATCTTAAAAACACCTTTAGCGGTTGTTAAAGGCAAGGGGGCAGTTTAATGGTTGAATTTGATAGGCTTCGCCCAAAAAATGGGAAGCAGAAGTCAAAAAAGAAAATCTATGCTGTTTTAATCGGAATAGTACCCATTGTTTTACTGCTTCTTGCCGGCGGATATTTTCTCCTTTTCTTGCCGGCGCAAAAAGTTTATCTTTCATCGCAGGTAACGATACAGCATTTAAAAGCCGCCAAGCAGGCTTTCGATACTCAAAACTTTGAGATGCTTTCCGAAGAGATCAGGGCTTCGCAAGATTCGCTTGATCAAACTAAACGGGATTACCAATATTTTCAATTTTTGCATTCTATTCCCTGGATTAAGACCTATTTTCAAGATGGCGAACATCTCCTCAATGCCGGTAATCACGGGTTGATCGGGGCTCAAATTTTAGCAGAAGGAATTAAACCCTTTTCTGATATCTTAGGATTTGAAAAGACTCAAGCCGAGGAGATGATGACCGCTGAGGAAAAGTTAGCCTATATTGTCGGGATCATGCCTCAGATTGTAACTTCAGTCAATGGTGCCCAACAGGAGCTAAAAATCGTCAAGGACGAGCTTTCTATAATCAGTCCAGATCGCTACCCGGACAAAATGTTTGGCTATGAATTGAAATCAAATATCCAAAGCGCCAAAGATTTAGTAGATAGAGTTGACAAGATAGTGAACGATCTGCTGCCATTTTTAGATATTCTACCGAAAGCCTTAGGTCAGCCCGACCCCAAAAATTACCTCATCTTATTTCAAAACGATAAAGAACTCAGACCAACCGGCGGATTTATCACCGCCTATGCTTTGACTACTTTTGAAAAGGGTAGATTTAAAGTTACTAAAAGTGAAGATATCTACAACATTGATTACGATCAGTCATACCTTTCTGTGCCGGAACCCATCAAGCAGTATTTGGTACCGGTTTTCTATATGCGCGATACCAACTTTTCCCCTGATTTTAAAAAGTCGATGGATGATTTTGCTGTTTATTATGAAAAAAGCAATCTGCCAGGAATCGATGGAATTATTGCCCTTGACACGGAGTTCGTGCGTTCATTTTTAGAAGTTCTGGGGCCAATGTATTTAGCCAAATATGACGAGACTTTTGAGGCCTCAAATGTCGTTTATGAACTTGAGCTCTATGCCGAAAAAATCCTTTCCGG
>PFXB01000106.1:12038-12481 GCA_002791435.1 candidate division WWE3 bacterium CG_4_9_14_3_um_filter_43_9 | reverse complement strand
GACCTGCGGCATCCCATTTCTCAATTTCATATGGTAAAGCTGTTGAGTCGTCGGCATCGACAAAACGAATATCCTGTCCTGCAGTTTGAGCTTTGGAAAAATCAAAGTTTGAAGATGTAAGCTTTACCAAGACCGGGAAATTAGCTAAATTTTCCGCTTGGGAACTGTTGTTGAAGGTCAGTTGTTTGCGATACTTGAAGCCTTCGCCCCAGCGATTTTGATAGCCGCTGTTGGCTGCCAGCGAAAGTTGACCAGAAGTAGACGAGTCAACATTGGAAGCAGAAGAATATTTGTTCTCATTCGACCAGCTTGTTTGTCCGTCTCCTCCTGACCAATCGGTCTGTGTCCAAGGAGAAGCGGCCAGGATGTTTGAGGCAGGTATAAAAAATTGGAAAAGAGAAAGGCTAGGGCTAAAAATGAGAAGGACTGACAGTAGAGAATGG
>PFXB01000106.1:11550-11990 GCA_002791435.1 candidate division WWE3 bacterium CG_4_9_14_3_um_filter_43_9 | reverse complement strand
GGGGGGGGGGGGGGGGGGGGGGGGTTTGTCAACAACCGTATTCGAATTCATTCTTGCTTTTTTAATGTTTGTATAGTAGTATTCTTTCCACAAGAAGGGATTTTATCATGGAAAAAAGGGTGGCTAATTATAAGGTATTTATTACTAAAGATCAAGAAACTGGGAGTCAAAAAACTCTTTTTGTAGCGCTTGTGCCGAAATTGGGTATCGCCGATGATGGACAGACTATCGAGGAAGCCCTGACAAATATTAAATCGCTGATTAAATTTCATTTAGAATGTCTTATTGATGAAAATCAGCCGATTCCTGCTCCTGACAGTGAAGAAACTTTGATTACTTCTACTTCTATCACTCTATCCCCAGAAAAACTAGAAAAATACCGAGTTTTAATCACTTAAATGCCCAAAATTCCAGCCTTAAAATCTTCCGAAGTTATCAAA
>PFXB01000106.1:0-11538 GCA_002791435.1 candidate division WWE3 bacterium CG_4_9_14_3_um_filter_43_9 | reverse complement strand
TACGGTTTTAAGATTGCTCGTTCTTCTGGATCACATATCAGATTGATTCATCCTGATGGTCGTAAGGTGACTGTGGCCTGGCACAACCGCCCCATAGCGAAAGGAACTTTACATGCTATCATGCGTCAATCAAAATTAACACCCCAAGACTTTCTTTCCCCAAAAAATATTGCCAAAACAGTTAATTCGTAAGTCATTACACTCCCGATGTGTAAAAAACTACTCAACTCTAGCTGTTTTACCTTCCGCAGCCCGGCTCTCAATGGCTGAGACCGCCATTTCTTTCAGTTGCCTTGAGGCTTCGGCTAGCTGCTTTCTTAAATTTTCAATCTCTCCCGCTTGAGATTTAACCGTTACCTCAAGATTAGCAATTCTCATTTCCGCAACCTTGACTTCGTTGGCGTGAGCCGCTTTCAACTCGCGCAGTTCTATCATCTGTTTTTCGCCCAATTGCCTGGCTAAACTTTCTTGAGCCTCTTTAACTGCTTGGGCCACTTTTGCCGGAGTCTCGTCCAGTTCTTTTTCCAGAGCCACAATTTCCTTTTCCCGCCTCTCCAAAGCCTGTTCCCTGTCTTTGAGCGTTCTTTCCTTCTCCACTCTTTGCCTTTCATACTCATCATTCTCCTGGCGCCTTTTTAAAGAAAGAGTGTATTGATACTCCTCTTCTTCTCTGGCGCGTAGAACCTCTTTTTGTCTTAATTCTTCTGCAAACCTAGCTTCACTCTTTCTCTTCTCCTGCTCCCAAGCTTCTTTCACTCTACTGATTTCAGCCTCAACGGCCTTTCTTTGCTCCTGCAGTCTTTCAACCATTGACTGCCTGTCTTTAGCCAAACTAACCCGCAAATCTTGCAGACTATTAAGACTCTTAAGCAATTCCTCACCAACTTTATCTAACTCTTGGCTAATTCTTAGTTTAAGTTCGGCCAAGCTTCTTAAAGCATCCGGCACTGCGGGCTCCTTTTGCTCCAGCTTGAATGTAACAGGTTCACCTTGAATTTCGGCCAAAAGTTGATGGTAGGCTTCCCAGATTTCCTGTTTGGTGTTTTTTTCAGAAACTTTAGCACTCCCTTTTTGAGTCGGCATAAATAGAATCCTTTCTTTAGAAAAACTTATCTTAATTTTGCATTTCAGGAATTTTGTTCCTATCTTAACGCCGTTCGGTGGCGGTCTTCGAGTTCGGCCAGTTTTCCCCGGTTCCAGGTTGAAATTTTAGTAAAATACCCGGTGATTCTCGTTATCCCGTCGACGTTTTTTGAGCCGCATTTGGAGCATTTTTCTTTCAGTCCCCGTTCGGTTTTCTGACAAGCGTTGCAAATGGTAAATTCCGGCGAAAAAGCCACTTGCGCATTTTGGGTTTCGTAAAAAATCTTTTTCACCAAATTGGCCACTGAGGAAGATGGCGGTTGCGATTCTCCCAACCAGATGTGGGTTAAAGCTCCGGCCTCAATCAAAGGATGAAACCTACCCTCGCGCTCGATCCTTTCGATCGCATCCATCGGGGCACCAATGTTAAGATAGGTAGAATTGGTATAATAAACATCGCCGGTTTTCTGATTGCCCTTAACCACTTTTTCAGCCTGATTTTCGAATTGTTGATAATCCAACTTAGCCAACCGGTAGGCAGTGGACTCTGCCGGAGTTTGTTCCAGGATAAAGCGCATTTTATATTCCGCAGACAATCTTTTGCACTCTTTCCCCATGAAAGCTACGATTTTGAGCCCCAACTTATAGGCTTCTTCACTTTCGTGTAATTGCTTGTCTAAAAGATATTGCACTGTCTCATTTAAGCCTAAAATGCCCATCAAAAAGGTGGCTTTCTCCAGGCGGTAATAAGGTGAGTCGTCCAGATTCTGGGTTAAAAAGTACAAGGGCCCGCTCTCCCCCAAAGACATGAGATGCTCAAGATATTTCTTTTTTTCCAGGTGAGCCTGAGCCATGATATCCATCTTTTTTGAGATTAACTCCAACAGTTTAGCAACAGATCCGCCAGACTGATAACTTAAGCGCGGCAAATTCAAGGTCACAATGTTCATGGCGCTATAACGCATTTTCCAGGGGGTTTTGGCTTCTTTTAGGTCGTCATCTGTAAGTGTAAATGACAGCCGGCAACATTCCGAGATTTTGGCGGTTTTACCCCGATCAAACACAAAATAGGTATTGCCGCGTTTAACAGCCAGTGCGCAAGCTAACTCTAAAAAGTGATCGCTGCCGGATGTTTCAAAAAATTTTTCGGTGATGTGGAGTAAAGGCTTGGGCCAGAAAAAGGGGCGGCCCAAAGCATCCCCCTCGAAATAAACTTCAAATAAAGCCTCTATGAAATCCTGCGCTTCCCGACGGTAATATTTGTATTTTTTACCGGTTTTTTTGCCACCGGGACCGATGGCTTCGGTTTCGGCAAAATGATCGGGTATTTCCCAGTAAAGGTTGATGTCAGAGAAAATAGCTTGCCCGCCGCGTGCTATTGACATAATAGAGGAGGAAAAGCCGTAGATCAAAAATTGAGCCAGCTGTTTAACTTCGGTGCGCGACAATCCTACTAAATAGGGTGCGATGAAAAGATTAACCGCATCCCAGCCGACTGCACCGCCAAAACTGCACTGCAGTTCAGCGGAGAATTTGAGGATTTGATCAATCAAGGCCGAGGCATTGCGCGCCGGCCTGGCTGCGGCTCCCAGGCGGGTGTTTAAAAGACCGAATTTTTTAACATAATCGATATTTTGACCGGAGCAATAGGGCCGGTCAACAAAAGCCAGGATATGTAAGTGAATATCGCCGTCAATATGGGCTTTGGAAACGGCTGACGAAAAGACCTCGGAAAGCGCAAATCTCTTTTTAATGGCATCTGCAATTAAAAAATTGCTGCCTTCCGGATTGGAGATAAAATTGGCATTTTCTTCACTTTTAGCTTCAATGGCGCGCCGAATGCCGTCAGTTTCCAAAGGGATAACATCAGGGCCAATTGTTTTCACCCCCGGTTTAACAAAAATATTAAAGTTTCCATTGTCAATGCGGTCTTTCACTCGATGATCTTCCTTCCGGTAAGTTTGCGGATGATTTCTCTGCCTATCGATTTCTTGCTCCGCAGTCGCCCGTTTGCGCCAACACAATCAACTTTAACCCACTGCTTATAACGCGAGGTAAGCTTGAGATATACTTTTTCCGCTTCTAATTGATGACGGGTATCTTCTTCGGCAATATCTTTCTTTCCATCTTTAAGATACTTTCTTTTATCCTTTTTGGCAATCAGTTTTTGCGCAACCTTAAATGGAACATGCAGATAGATTACGGTGTCTTCAAGCGGTAATTTGTGTTTTTTGTATTCCAGCTCATAAATCCAATCCAGAAATTTTTCTCTCTCTATTCCGCTTAACTTGGCAGTTTGGTGAGCCATGCTGGAAGTAACATACCGGTTACATAAAACATAATCACCGGCTTCCAGCCACTCGTCCATTTGTTCTTTAACTGAAAGGCGATCAAGCGCATAGGCTAAAGAGGCAAGATAGGGGTTTACCTCCTGCAATGTACCGAATTCGCCTGATAAAAAACGCCCCACCGTTCTGCCGTGAAAGGATGAATAATATTGGGGAAAATCAAGGGCATGGATTTTTTTCGTCGAATGATTTTCAAGATACTGAACCAGTAAATCCAGCTGGGTCTTTTTGCCAGAACCGTCCCCTCCTTCGATAATAATTAATTTTCCTTTGCGGGTATGATTCTTTTCAATATGTTTCAGAAAATTCTTCAAAACCAGCTTTATATCATCGAAAGAGTAGTGTTCAAGATAAAGGTTGGCAGAAGGATTGCCGACAATCATGGGTGACAGTAAATCATCGGCTTCTTTATAAAACAGGACCAGGACCGGTTTACCGCAACGCAGGGCAAAACTGACCAAAAAACCGACGCCGGTACTGGGCTGGGTTACTTCAGCCATGACTACGTCGGCCTTGAGAATACGCTCTTTCTCCCGCTCAAAAATAAACTTGGGGGGACTATCTTCACCCTTTTGGGTTAAATTTTGGCTGGCGACATGTTTACTTAAAACCTGATGTCCGAGATTTATCAAACACTCGACGATTTTTTGATGATTTGCAATGTATTCTCTGCCAGCCGAAACTGAGGCGGTAAAAAAAATTTTCATAGAAAAAAGACTTTCATGAAGATTATCCTGTTTTTTATGTCAGGCGGTGATCACGGCGACCGTAGCGGCGACCGCAAGAATCGCCATTACCCTCAAACATGGAAACCTAAAGGTTTCCGCTACACACAAACCTCACCCCGCGTCATTGCGAGGATCCGCCGACTGGCGGAGACGAAGCAATCCCGTTGGGTTATACACATGCCCTCTGGGATCGCCCTCCGCCGACTCGGCGGATCGCGATAACGACTTGTCCCCCGCGATTACGATCCTCAACTCTCGGTTTCCTTGAGAGTGGTTCCTTTTTGCGTCGGCTTGCGCCAGGAAGCAAAGCTGCACTTTGGATAGTTGCTGCAACCGTAAAAAACCTTGCCTCTGCGGGTTCTTTTTAGAACTATATCATCTCCACATTGGGGACACTTTAGATCGGTTTTTTTAACAAGGGGTTTGGTATTCTTGCACTCCGGAAAACCGCTGCAAGCCAGAAATTTTCCAAAACGCCCGACTCTGACCACCATAGGTTTACCGCATTTTTCGCATATTTCAGAGCTTTTCTCCAGTTCTACCTCGACTTTCTGTGCGTTTTCGTAAACTTGGTTATATAACTTCTCAAACGGAACATAAAAGGCTCGGACAACCTCCACCCACTTTTCTTTTCCTCTGGCAATTTCGTCTAAATTTTCTTCCATACGGGCCGTAAAATCATAATTCAGCAGGTCGGGGAAGTGATCGAATAAAAATTTGTTGACTGTCTCGCCGATTTTAGTGGGGAAAAATTTTTTCTCTATTTTTTCGACATAATAGCGCTCCTGAATGGTGGAAATAATAGGGGCATAGGTTGACGGCCGACCAATTCCATAGTCTTCTAAGGCTTTGATTAAACTTCCTTCAGTAAAACGTGCCGGCGGCTCGGTGAATTTTTGTTGCGGTAAAAATTCTTTTACCTTAAGCTTCTGACCGGAAGAAAGCTTCGGCAGTAATAGAATTTCTTCTTCTTTCTCCCCGTTGGCCTCTTCTTTCTCGGGGTAGAGTGCAAAATAACCTTTAAATTCCAGTTGCCGTCCGATGGCTCGGAAAAGATAGTTTGTCCCCACACCATCTAACTTTTGGGAATTGATATCAACCGTCGTTTGATTGAAAAGTGCCGGCATCATCTGGGAAGCGACTGCTTTCTTCCAAATCAAACTATAGATTAAAAACTCATCCCGTGAAAGTTTTACTTTTACATCGGCATCACTTCTGAGGAAGGGATTGGTAGGACGGATAGCCTCATGCGCCTCTTGAGAAACTTTGGCTTGGCTTTTGTAATATTTCGGTTTTGGAGGCAAAAATTTTCCCCCGAAATCCTTTTCGATTAACGAACGCGTCTCGCGAAGGAAACTTTCTGCTAAATTCAAAGAATCGGTGCGCATATAGGTGATGTAGCCTTGTTCATAAAGACTTTGGGCAGCTTGCATGGTGCGTTTGGCCGAAAAGCCAAAATTGGAGGCCTGACGCTCAAGGGTGCTGGTCATAAAGGGCGGGGATGGATTTTTAGAAACCTGTTTCTCTTGAACTTCCGCAATTTCAAAGGCTGATTGCTTTAATTCGGCCAAAATCTCATTGACCGTACTCTCGTTCTTGAGATTTATCGGCTTATCATTTTTCTTTATCAATTGCGCCTCAAAGCTTGCGCCATCTTGGGTTTGGAAAATAGCCTTTAGGTTCCAATATTCCTGAGGTTTAAAGGCACGGATTTCCTCTTCCCGCTCAACGATTAGTCGAACAGCAACGGATTGGACTCTCCCGGCGGACAAACCCCTTTTGACTTTCTGCCATAAAAGCGGGGAAAGTCTGTAACCTACTATCCGGTCTAAAACCCGGCGCGCCTGCTGGGCACAAACCAGCGGAAGATCGATAAGTCTTGGTTCTTTAAAAGCTTTTTGGATAGCTTCAGCCGTAATTTCGTGGAAAGCGACCCTTTTGATTTCTCGACTTTTTCCTGCTACCATCTCTTTTACTAATTCTGCAATATGCCAGGCGATGGCCTCCCCTTCTCGATCTGGATCCGTGGCCAAATAAATCCAACGTTTACCTTCTAGGCTTTTTTTAAAGGCATTAACTCTTTTTCTTTTATCCCTGGGAATAATATAATGCGGCTTAAAATCATGCTCCAAATCAATCCCCAGCTCACTTTTGGGTAAATCGCGGATATGCCCGTATGAGGCTAAAATTTCATAACCCTTTAAATATTTGGATAATGTTTTGGCCTTGGTGGGTGATTCAACAACCACGATTTTACGATTTTTTAAGGGCATAGACTGCTCCCCCTGAGTTTATTACCGTACCCCGAATTTCCATTTTGGTCAAGATGGAATTTACTAAAGCCATGGAAAGGCCGGTTTTTCTTTTTATCTCGTCTATGGAAAGTGCCTCGTTTTCAACCAAAGCCTTACAAATCAACTTTTCTTCATTTGATTGGCAAACAATTTCTATAAATGCTGGTTTTTTTTGGTCAGTGATATGTTGTCCTAAATTCAGTTCATCCATGATATCATCGATGGTTTCAACGGGCTTGGCCCCGCTTTTAATAAGTTTTAAAGTCCCTTTGCTCAACGGATTAAAAATTGAACCGGGAACCGCAAAAACCTTTCTATTTTGCGCTAAAGCCTGCTGAACGGTAATCAAGGTTCCACTTTTCTCAGCGGCTTCCACCACTAGCAAGCCTACCGAAAGACCGCTAATCAGGCGGTTACGTACCGGAAAATTCTGTCTTAAGGGTGGGGTACCTAAAGGATATTCCGAAATTAGGGCTCCTTTTTCAATGATTCTCTCGGCCAGTTTCCGGTTCTCCGGCGGGTAAATAATATCCAAGCCTGAACCTAACACCGCAACCGTTTTCCCCTGATTTTCAAGCGTCTGGCTGTGTACTAAAGAGTCAATCCCGCGCGCCATTCCGCTGACAATTGTTAAACCTCTGAAAACCAGCTGGCTAACAAAATAATCCGCTACTCTTTCCCCATAAGAAGTAACTTTGCGGGTGCCGACAACCGCAAAGAGTGTCCCCCGCAAGGCTGAAATTTGGCCATAAAGATAGAGCATAACCGGCGGATCGTGAATCTCCGAGAGCAGTTTCGGATATTCTTGATCCTGATAAGTTATAATTTTGAAGCCCCCGGATTCGACTTTCTGAAGCTCTGACTCGGGATCGATTTTCCGTCGATTTTCCAACAAAGACTGTTTGACGGAATTCGGGAAATTCAACTTTTCAATTAAATCGTCCTTGGCTTTCCAAATCTCTTCGGCGGAATGAAAGACTTCGATGAGCTTTTTCAGGCGTACTGCTCCCAAAAGAGGCACGCAACTTAAAGCAACCCAGAAAGCCGCTTCCCGATTTTTAACTTCCACGGTTTTGTCCTTCGGTGTAGTACCAGTCAATGATTTTTTTGGCGACTTCGGCGGCGTTATTACTTGCTCCACCGCCTTCTAAAAAAACAGTAAAAGTAATTTCCGGATTATCATAAGGCGCAAATCCGGAAACCCAGGCATGAGTTTCATAATATCCTTTTGCATCTTTTTCGCCATATTCAGCGGTGCCGGTTTTGGCCGCCGCCGCCACCTTGCTATTGCGTAAAGGATAAATGATCCCTTCGGAAACGCTCTTTCTCATTCCTTCTTTAACTATGGCTAAATTTTCAGAGGCGATAAATCCTTCCCTGATAACCTCCGGCTGATAATTGAACATCGGGTTTTCGTTCTCATCAATGATGGCTGAAACGAGATACGGCCTCATTAATTTCCCTCCGTTGGCAATGGCATTGAGATAGTTGTTAAGCTGCAACGGGGTTACCAAAACATAGCTTTGACCAATGGAAATCCAGTAGGTATCGCCCAAGTACCAGGGTTCTCCTTTTTCTTTGAGTTTCCATTCCTCATCAGGATAAAAACCTGAAGTCTCAGCTGGTAAATCAATCCCGGTTTTTGCCATCAAACCAAATTTTAACGCATACTCTTTTAATTTGGCAACCCCCAATCCGGGTTGATTTTCATAGCCGCCGCCGATGGTATAGAAAAAAACGTCACACGATTGGGACAAAGCTTCCTCGACATTTAGGAGTCCGTGCGGAGCAAGTCCCCAACTTGAAGTCCAGCAGGGAAAACGATAGGCTCCGATTTGAATCGCTCCCTTATCTAAAATTTTGGTATCCTTGGTGATTATTTTCTCTTCCAAAGCGGCTGCTGCCACCATGGGTTTAATCGTTGACCCGCAAGGATATGTTCCGCTTATAGCCCGATTAAATAAAGGCTGGGCTGGATCTTCCAGCAGTTTCGCCAATTCTGCCTGCGATATTCCTTTGGCGAAAAGATTATTATCAAATGAGGGAGAACTAATCGAAGTTAAAATCTCACCTGTCTGCACCTTCTCGATAATAACCACTCCTCCGCTGGCTCCGTAATTTTTAATACCTTCGTCCAAATATTCTTTGGCTTTTTTCTGAAGTGCAAAATCTAAATTTAAGATTAAACTGTTGCCAGACTCTGGGTCTTGCCTGGCCAACACTTCTTCTTCTTTCCCAAAAGCGTCAACTTCAATCAGCTCTCTTCCCTTTTTTCCTTTAAGCTCATCCTCATATGAACCTTCAATACCGGCCCGACCGATAAAATCACCGCTCGTATAAGCTGCAAACTCGGGTTTAGCAAGTTCATCGCTACTTATTTCACCGGTATAACCGCAAACTGCTGAAAAAACTTCTCCCTCCGGATATTCGCGAATAATGTCCTCTTCAATGCTAACGCCTTTCAATTCCTTCTGCCTGGCTAAAATTTCGAGTTGGGTTTCGTGGGGAAGATTGGTTTTGATAGCCACCCCAGAAAATGCATTTTCTTTCTTGGCTTCGTCAATTTTGCTTCTGATTTCCTGTTCACTTTCGCCGAGCAAAGGGCTTAAAATTTGAATTATTCTATTTTCATCCTCAATCTCCGAAGCTACGACCACCAGCTTCAACCCCGGGCCGTTACGTGCTAGGATTTTTTGAAAGCGGTCATAAATTTTTCCCCTGGCTCCCGGCAGAGTTTTAATGCGAATACGATTCCCTTCTGAAAGAATTAAATTTTTGTCGCCTTCAATCGCTTGCAGGTGCCAACTTTTTCCTGCGAGCAAAAAAAGTGAAAAAATTAAAATTCCAAAAAAGGGAACTAAACGCCAAATGTTAATTTTAGTCTCTTCAAAGCGACTTTCTCTCATCGGCGAGAAAAGGTTTTCCTGCCAATCTTGGGCTTCGTTCGTATCATAGTCTTTAATTGGCGCCTTCCTGCCGGTTTTGAGAGAAAAATTTAAAGTGTTTGGTGAAATCTTAGTCCTTTTGCGATCCATACTCAGGCCTTTAATTCAATTTCTCTTTTTAAATTGATCTTTTTCAAAAACAAAGACAGCAGCGGATAAAGCAGCAATCCAAAGCTTAGATCCAAAACGATTGATTTAAAAATAAAATCCGTCAATGCAAAGGAAATATTTACTCCTTTGGCAATATAAAAAATATATAACAAAACATTATGGCTTGCCGAGGCCAAAAAAACGCTTAATGGAAAAAGAAGGAGGAAATTTTGAAACGGTATTTTTCTAATTAGCAAAACCACCCAACAGATGCTGACCATAAAAAGGAGAGAATGCAAACCAATGGTTTCTGCCGCTAAAAAATCAAATAAAATTCCACTTAAAAAAATGATAAAAACTAAATCTAGATTTTTTTCTTTTTTGTCCCCTCTTGAGAGCAAATTATAGACAACTACTACCCACAAGATTAGAACTAAATTTACTTGGGTTAGACCAAGATTTGAGAGTACAACTTTTTCTATTAAAATAAAAAGAATCGAAATTCCAACTAAAATCATTCCCATGGCTGCTCCTTTAGAGAAACTGATTCCAAATTATCCATCTTGCGATAAACCAAATTGGTTTAGCGTATAGACATACCTTATGTCTACTTTTAAATACGTTTGTCTATTATTCTTGGAGATCCTTCAGCGCCGAATCGGCGCTTCAGGATGAGGGTGAAAATCATATCCCACCCTCACTTAAAATTGAGTTTCTAAAATTACCAAACCTTTTTCCAATTTTTCCCAACTAAGAAGCGGAGAAACTTTTGCTTGCTGGTAAACCTCATTTTGAGCCTGTGAAACCTCGGTAATTTCACCTAAGATCAAACCTTGCGGAAGGCTTCCTCCTTTTCCCGAAGTGACAACCAAATCCCCTTTATTGATTTTGGCATCCTGCGGAATTTGCTTTAACTGCAGACGAACTCCAAATTCACCTTCTGAGATGCCTAAAATTTTTTCCGTTGAGTTAACTTTAAAAACAGCGGCTGGAATAGAGCTTTGGGGCGAAGTAATAACTTCAACTACCGAATTTCTTTGATTCACTTCCACCACCACTCCGATTAAGTTATTCTCAGAAACCAAGGGCATCCCTACTTTCAAACCATCCTTTTCTCCCTTATTAATAATAATTCTTTGCCCAAAATTATCTTCTTGCCATCCACGAAAATCAGCCAGCAGATAGGCGTATTCTCCCTCCCGGTTGACTTGGAGCTCTTTTTTTAAAAATTCGTTCTCTGCTTTGATCTTTTCTTCTAAAACCAGGAGGCCCTTAACTTCCGCAAGCATCTCTTTCAACCGCTGATTCTCGTCAAAAATCAAGCGTAGATTCTGTCCAAAGGTAGCTACTCCCTGAATATTTTTAGAAAATCTGGTCATACCTAAACTCAAGGGTGCGGTGAGAGTATATGAAGCTTCTTTTAAAAACCGGAGGGGTAAAAATAAATTGACTAAAATTAAAAGGATACTCAAAAGAAAGTATCTGAAAAATGAACTTAAGGAAAATGAAAAATTTCTTTTCATAGATTAAAAGGGAGGGAATAATTTTAGAACGTTTCTTTTCTGCCGGCCAGTTTCACTTTCTGCAACAATTCAATTTCCTCTAAAACCTTCCCTGTTCCGCGCACCACACAGGTTAAAGGATCGTCCGATATTTTCACCGGCATGCCGGTTTTTTCCGAAACGAGAATGTTTATCCCGCGAATCAGTGAACCGCCGCCTGCAAAAATGATGCCGTTTTTCATGATATCCGCCAGCAGCTCCGGCGGGGTTTCTTCGATCGTATCTTTGATGGACTCGACAATTTGGCTAATTGTCCCCGAAATCGCTTCCCGAATCTCAGCTGTCGCAACCTCCACCGCCTTAGGAAGACCGCTTACCAGATCTCTCCCCCGCATAGTCATGGTCTTTTTCTCAAATTCTTCGTCGGTCAAATAGGCTGACCCGAGCTCGATCTTTATATCTTCAGCGGTTCGCTCTCCCAAAAGAAGATTGTGTTGTGCGCGCGCATAATACACGATGTCTTGATCCATCTCATTGCCGGCTGTCCT
>PFXB01000039.1 GCA_002791435.1 candidate division WWE3 bacterium CG_4_9_14_3_um_filter_43_9 | reverse complement strand
ATTGATATCCTGCAGATCAGAAACGGCCAGATCCACATTTTGGACTACAAACCCAAGGCCGCCAAAGAACAACCTATAGATCAGTTAACGCTTTACGCCATGGCCTTGAGCCGACTTACCGGTTTGCGTCTCTTTGAGTTTAAATGCGCCTGGTTTGACGAACAAGACTATTTTGAGTTTTATCCTTTGCATGTTCTGCATAAACCTAAAAAGGGCCGCCGCAAAAGAAAAGTGTACACTTGGGAGGGAGTGTATAACATCAACCAGAATAAACAGAAAATTGAGAGCATATACCCAACTTCAATATGAGAGGTTCAAGAGGTTTCTCCTCTTTTATTTAGAGGAGAAACCTCTATAAGAATGAATTATCAAAAATACTCGCCTAAACGTCCGATCAAAAGTTTTCAGGATCTGGAAGTCTATCAAACGGTGGTCAATGGCGCCGCGGAAATTTTTAACCGCTGTAGAGAGGATATGGCCGCCAAAACAACAGAAGCAGTCACAGAGTCGCAGTCAAAAGCGCCGCTGGCTGTAGAAGAAGATGAGCTTATAACTGAACTGAAAGGCAAAATCAGGCGCAACCTATTGGAATGCGTTTTGGCGCTTCCGGGCCAGATTGCCCGGGCTCATTCGCTGCGGTTTAGTGAACTCGCGCAGGCGTTAAGGCTTTTGGATGAGGCGATGCTGCAGTGTAATTGCGCCGTGGTTTACCTGGAGCAGTACCGCGACTTGGCCAACCACAAAGTAGAACTTGAGTTTTTTGAAAGGCAGGCCAGGAAGTATCTGACGGTTCGCTGGAAAATTATGCATCTTCTGCGTTCCTGGCAGAAATTTGCCGAAATTCAGAAACCGTAAAAAAGGTAAGTCTGCAAGTCTGCAAGGGTTTCAAGGGGAGGCCTTGTAAAACTTGTAAAAGACGCCACTGTCATTCCAGCGAAAGCGGGAAACTATATACATAAAAAAGGTCAAAGATTAAAAGTAAAAAGTCAAAAGTAGAAACGAAGAAATAACTATTGATTCTCTCTTTCTCCGCCGGCTGGCGGATTCGGCGGGCAGGCCCGATCAGGTCGGGAATGACAAAAAGAGAGCCGGGGATAACGGAAAAAAGGTTGGGAAGGACAATAATAAATGGCGTCAAGACAAGGAATAACAAGTTTGAGCAAAAATGGACAATGGAAAGTGAAAAAAGATGGATAAAATCAGCCACAACAAGATAGCCAAATTTGCCAAAGGTTATTGCGACGCGGAAAACTGAAGGCGTGGAATATGTCCATTGTCGAAATGGGGGGTAAGGGGGGGAGGAATAGTAGCGGGTTATGGGTAACGAGTTGCGGGCTAAAAAGTAAGTCAAAAGTCAAAAGTAGAAAGTTAAAAGTTAAAAGCAAGGTAGTTCTCTCGGTCGGCTGGCGGATCGAACAATAAGATTATTCTTCGACTAAGCTACTCGCCGATTCGGCGAGGAGCGCATGGAGAAGTACAACTAAAGAGTCAGAGTAAAAAGTAAAAAGACCTCACCTAGCCTTTTCTATGAGGAGAGGGAAAAAAGGTCGGGAATGACAAAAAGAGAGCCAGGAATGAAGGAGGAAGACTCCGTAGCGGCGGACTTTAGTCCGCCATCCTAAGTCCATGGAAACCTAAAGGTTTCCGCTACAGAGCCATGGGAAAAAGAAAACGTGGTAGAACGGACGGGATTCCCTCCTTCTCCGCCAGTTGGCGGATTCGGCGGGCAGGCCCGATCAGGTCGGGAATGACACCTGCCGTCATTCTGGGCTAAGCCAGAATCGAGATTTTCCCACACCGGGAGTGGGAGAGAATGGGGATAAGTAAAAATATATGGAAACCAAAAATTACAATAATGAAAAGGACAAAGCATACAAGAAATACAAAGAAATCGGAAAGGTCCATTGCCCGTATTTAAAGACCGAGGTTGTTTTTAACAGCAACGGCTTCAGGCACCTTATATATAAGAATCAATATGTTAAGCGGGATGAGAAAACCCAACTTTTCAGATTCAGGCTTTTGTCAAAAGCTCCGAAATTGCTGGGTCTTACTACCACAATACAGGAGAAGGATTCATATACAAGCACAATGGAGGTCAAAGAGTACGGTAAAAAGGTTAGAAGAAAGAAGAAGGTTCAATATTTGGGGTTTATAGCCATTGTTGATGAGTGGAAAGTCAAGGTTATAGTCAAGAAGATAGGCGGGGGAAAGCATTTTTTCTGGAGCATTATTCCGAATTGGATAACGAATAAAAAGAGGGATAAAGGAAGAAGGTATGTCAATTTTACCGGGGATCTTGAGTGTGATTAGAATAAAAAATGCCTGCTGTCGACTCATTCAGATCTGATGGTCGACTGAGGCCGAAGCCTACAGGCAAAGTAAATATACCAAGAACGAGACAAAAAGTCAATGAGAGGTTTTAGGGGGATCCCGTGGGGAATGAGGTAAAACGGACGGGATTCCTGGTCAAGCCAGGAATGGCAAAAAGAGAGTCAGGAATGACAAAAGGGAAGAACATCTTAAGAAAGTCAAAGGTTAAAATGAAAAAAGAAGTAAGTTTCAAAAATAGAATAAACAGTATTATTCTTCGACTAAGTCGCTGTTTAGGCGACACATGGAGAAGCACATTCAGGAAAAGCGGTGGTTCTCCACGCGCTGCGCTTGGTCGAACAATAAAGAGCGATGTTCTACTCTCGAACGGTAAGAATATTATTCTTCGACTAACCCGCCGGATCGGCGGGATCCGGTGGGCTATTCCCTTACCCCACGGGATCCTCACGTCCCCCGCCCCCGCCTGCCGGCGAGGCAGGGATTCGGCGGGGACTCCTCAGGATGACAGGTCCGCCACTGTCATTCCCGCGAAAGCGGGAATCCAGAAGAAGAAATGGGATAGATTCCCATTTCAGGCGGGAATGACAATAAAAAGGTCGGGAATGACAAAAAGAGAGCCAGAAATGAAGGAGGAAGACTCCGTAGCGGCGAACTTTAGTTCGCCATGATCCGGGGAAATGGAAACCTAAAGCCATGATCCGGGGAAATGGAAACCTAAAGCCATGATCCGGGGAAATGGAAACTTTAGTTCGCCATGATCCGGGGAAATGGAAACCTAAAGGTTTCCGCTACAGAGCCATGGAAAAAAGAACCCCCCTTCTTCTTCTTTGAGGAGAAGGAGAGCCCGCCGATTCGGCGGGGTATGGAGCAGTACAACTGGAAAAATTAAGAATCGGGTCAATCATGGATATCTTTTTAATTATAAAGACGTTAAATAGAAGAGAAGGCCAAAAATAAGTTAAAAGTAAAAAGTTAAAAGTTAAAAGTAAAAAGCTTACCCTGAGTAAAGTCGAAGGGTCAAAATTGAGGTAGTTCTCCACGCGCTCGCGGGAGACTCGTTTGGTCGAACAGTAAGTTCTTATTCTTCGACTAACCCTCCGAGTCGGCGGGGCATGGAGAAGTACATTTGAGAAAAGCGGTAGTTCTCTCCGTTCATCTGGCGGATCGAACAATAATTTACTGACGGTTTTTGATACAAAAAATACGGCTTTCATATACTCAACCTTAATTAAATTGCCAATAAAAGAAGTTGAGTATTCCCCAAATTACAACCTACTTCTTTAAGAAATTTTTGCAAAATGAAGTAATTTGGGTATAATTAAAAAACATATGTTAAGATGGTTCAATTGCTACACATCTTAAGCAAGCTAAAAAGGAGGAATCATGGTTTTCAAGCGCCTGAAATCGCTTTTGGACCAAAGCGACAAAGAAGAGAAAGAAAGCTTTTGGGAGCAGAAGGTCCAGGAGCAGGAAAGAGAAGCCCAAAAAAGAGG
>PFXB01000034.1:1867-4456 GCA_002791435.1 candidate division WWE3 bacterium CG_4_9_14_3_um_filter_43_9 | reverse complement strand
CAGGCTAATCCTTCCGGGCTCACCAAAATATATATTATGAAATTACTAACCTGATTTTAAATTTATATTTTACATGGCTAAGTTGTCTTAAATAAGCTATACTTGAATTTTAGAAAGATATCAAACCCAAGATAAAATTATTGATATGAAGACTGTCCAAAATAATACATCACCTACTCTCGCGGATCCAGCCAAACAACAAGCTTTGAAAAGCGAGAGCAATAAGATCTCGATGGCCGGGTTTTTAGTTGATAACGATCGGGATAAAATAGCCGAAAGAAAACCGGAAAGATTGGAAGAATTTGATGCAAAAGTCGGCCGAAAAAAGTTTTCAGCCATTACTTTTTACCCCATCGAGATCACCTTAAAATATCAACGGGAAGCAGCTAAAATTCTTTACGGGAATGATAGTTTGGAAAGTTTCTATAAGCTGGGAGTCTGGGATTATCATATCGTAATGGATACGCAGCTGGGGAAAATTTTAAAGGCTCTTTATTTTAAAGATGTTAAAAGCACCGCCATGGCTCTGCCTTCGATAGTTAACGCCGTCTCGCGCGGAATCAAGGTTCAGGTTGTTGACAAGGGGGAGCGCGAAGTCGAGATGATCTACGAAAATGATCCGTATCCGCAAACCTACTTTCAGGGAATGTTTGAAGAAGCACTCAGAAATAGTTTTCATATAAAGGGCACAGTGACCGTTAATAACTATCCGGACGGAAAAAGGGTATTTAACCTGAAGTGGTAATATAAAACAAATCATTACTGCCTGTGCTTTTATAAATCTTGTTCGGAACGACTCCGGCCAGGTTTTGGTAACGACCTGGACCAAATATCAAGGTTACTCGGACTATATCGGTAAAGATTTGACCCTGGCGCGGGAAGTCTGGGTGACGACTGCACCGGAGCTGGAAAATTTCTGTCAAGATTTAGAATATACTCAGGAGGATACAATTTTCCGGCTTGAGCAAGTGCTGGGGCTTCCTCCTCAAAACGGTAAAACGCTGTTTGTGAAAATGTGGGTTTCTCCCGATGACCTGTTCAGGCCTTGTCCAGACCCGGAAATTAATGACAGCGAATGTGAGATAACCTACCCAGAATCGGCATATAGCGTGGTCGGCGAAGATTATAAAATATGGTTTGAGCATCAACAATCAATTTCGTACGGGGTTGACGGCTATCTTTGGACACGTTTGGGATACACTTATGATTGGGGAGGGACGACCAGTGGAATCGGCCTGAGCGAATTTGTCATAAAACCGGGTGCAACTGTCGAAATAGAAGAGATTTCATCTACTCAAATGTTTATAACTTCACACTGCGGCAGTGCTGCCAGGTAAGTTTTTTTGTTAAAGGGATAAAGGTGACATTTCGAAATATATCCTGCCAGACTTAACAACAGAAAGGTTGGGGCGAAATTAAGTATGTTAAAAGAAATTTTCAAGCCCACGCTGATGAAAGTTGTTTTTGCCTTCGGAGTAGCCGTTTTATACCTGATTATTGTCTACAGTATTCCGTATTTCGGATTGAGCGTATCGTATAAAGGCGATTCTCTTTTTCAAACTTTATTGAATCTTACAGTCAGCGTAACCGTTATTACGCTTTTATACTATCCCATGTCCTGCGGGTTGTTCGGAATCTGCGCTGCCATTAAAAAAAAGAGTGAATGGTGGTCTCTTTTAATTCCGATTCTTGTCGTTTTGCTGTGGAATCCTGTCACTTTTAATTACATGTTAAAGGTCTTGATTAAACCCAAACCATCGACAGTTGTAAACCAGCAGACGGAAGGTTGTAGTCTTTCGGTTGTCAGCATTTCAGACTTTTCTCTGGCGGATGACGCCGGATTACGGGTGGGAGACGTGGTGACTGGCGTTGATGGAGTAAAAATTACCTCCGTAAATGACTTGATTGCCAATTCCCAAAAGAAACAACCGGGGGATAAAACCAGCCTCGAAACCGATCATGGCATAATTATAGTTGAACTGGCGGAAGACCCGCAAAATGGCGGTCCTGTTTTGGGAGTAAAATTCAAGGAAATAAATTGCCGGTAGATAGGTTTCATTTTCAGAAGCTGCAAAACCGAAGTGGAATAGTCAGCAGACGAAGAATTAGCTACACCATGTTATTATTAATATACTAGTAAAATGTCTATACTTTAGGAGGTATTGTATGGCTAAAGGAAAAGACAAGCAAGTAAAAAATGAGAAAAAGAAACCGCAGTTGACACTGAAGGAAAAAAGAAGAAAAAGAAAAGAAAAAAACTCATAAACTGCCACGCCTGAATCCGTGGTGTTATCTTTTTGTTATACCCAAATAACTTTGATTTGTAATTTAAGATGTTGTTATTTGAGGGATACTCAACTATATTTATTGCAAACCTGAGGAAGTTGAGTATATAAAAGTTGTGTCGTTAATTCCATAACAGAAATTTGTAATTCAAGACATTGCTTTGATTCTTTCTGGGTCATTCTGATGGCCTTCCCATAACCTTTTTTGATTTCTTCTTCCAAAAAATCATATAATCATTATTCATCGTCCAATTCTCCCCGAACGAGTATTACAGTTTATTCCACAATCCAATTCTTCGTGTTA
>PFXB01000034.1:0-1762 GCA_002791435.1 candidate division WWE3 bacterium CG_4_9_14_3_um_filter_43_9 | reverse complement strand
CCAACGCACAACTTGCCGGCGGCGGCGGGGTTGATTTGGCCATTCACAATGCCGCCGGCCAAAAACTTTTTGATGAATGTCAAGAAATCCGCAAGACCAAATTCCCTAATGGTTTACCAGAAGGAGAGGCTGTAATTACTCAAGGATACAGTCTTCCAGCCAAATACGTCATTCATACAGTTGGTCCAATATGGTATGGAGGCGGCAATAACGAAGCAAAAAAATTGTACAACTGCTATTTTAATAGCCTCAAATTGGCCATGGAGAATGAAATTCGGAGAATTGCCTTTCCAGCGATCAGCACGGGCGTTTTTGGTTACTCTAAGGAGAAGGCTAAAAAAATTGCCGATAAAGCCGTGGCCGACTTTGTCAAACAAAATCCCGAGGCCTTTGATGAAATAACACACATACTATATAAAAAATGAAGCTCCACGGACTTGAGGTCCGTGGCATCTTCTTTTGCTAGCCCCGCCCATGGCGGGACGAGCTTCGCGAGGAACTTTGGCTTTAAATTGCTTTCAAACAATTTCATTATATCCACGGATTTACGCCCATGGGATTATACTCGCAAAATAAAAATTTTTATAAGTTTGAAAGTATTTCCCATTTTGCCCGTTTTTAACCTACACAAAAAGAGATGCTTTGTTTTGTTTCCTTTTTACGCCGTTCTGACGGCATTTATAATTCCTCATTAAAACGAAAATTCATCTGACTTCTCACCCGATTTTCCCCACCACTATTTTTTAACTCATTCATGTTTTATAGAAATCTTTTTTCGTGTATAATGATGCTATGAATCAGCATTCAGGCAGACCGGAAACCACGCTTTTTATGATTGAATCTCTTGATGGAAAAATATCCACGGGGGATGCTGACGAGTTGGATGTGGATTTAGATTTTAAACGGATCACGGGTGTTAAAGAAGGCCTTTCCCAATACTATCAGCTCGAAAAACAAACAGACCCTTTCTCTCTAAATTCAGGTAAAGTTATGGCAAAAATCGGTGTCAACGAAAGAGACAAGGAACCGAAAAAAATGGGCTGCAGTTTTATAATCATTGACAATAAGCCGCATCTGACGGAAAGGGGAGTGGAATATCTGGCAAAGTGGGTAAAAACCCTGTATCTGGTTACTGCCAATAAAGACCACCCTGTCTATAAGGTCAAAGGAAAATATCCGAATATAGAAATATTAGAATATGAAAAGCAGATTGATCTTCGGGATGTGCTTGTCAGAATGAAACGGGATTTTGGGGCGGAGAGGATAACATTTCAATCGGGAGGAACTTTAAATTCACAATGGCTGAGACAAGGTCTTATTGATCATATTTCTGTGGTTATTGCGCCTTGTTTAATAGGTGGTAAGAATACACCCTCGCTTGTCGACGGGGAATCACTGCACAGTCAAAAAGATCTCACGCATGTGAAAGCCTTGAAATTGATAAAATGTACGGTCCTCAATGATTCGTACGTGCATCTTTTCTATGACGTGGTACAAAACACGCACCTAACCGTGTAATATTGGCAATACCTTTGCTGACAGACAATCCCGTGATACAATGAAAATGCAATGAATGCTTACAGGCTATGACGCACGAAGGAATCCCCATACGCAATCAAGAGGCGGATTAAACATGCAATCTGTCATGGATAAAAAGAAATTTCGGGTCTATGGGTACCGCTGGGTAGTGCTGGGTGCGTTCATGCTGATTAACATAACCATTCAAATCCTTTGGATTGCCTACGCACCCATCACCGGTCCC
>PFXB01000089.1:3777-4399 GCA_002791435.1 candidate division WWE3 bacterium CG_4_9_14_3_um_filter_43_9 | reverse complement strand
AATTTCTTCCGGGGTAAAGTGTTGGGCCACTCCCTGGCCGATTCCCTGGATTCCCTTATTCACTCCTTCCATCAGCTGCGCTCCCTGGCCGGCTCCAATGAGCGAAGCGATGGTTGAAGGAGATCTTAGGGATATTCCTACGATGGCTATAGCAATCATGATTTGTCCAATTTCCAAAATTCCCAGCTTGCCCGAAACAGGGAAAGAAACTAGAAGCGCCATGCCCAAGGCAAAAAGAATGGCAATGGCGGTCTGCATGAAAACAAAAGCAAAAAAGGTTTTTGACCAAAGACCGGAGAAGGTTTTACCAAAAGGGAGCGCGGATAAAAGAAAATTAAAAGGGGCCAAGATTACACATAACCAAATAATGGCGTAGCGAATAACAAATTGAATGATTAAAGTAACGGTTAAAAAGAGAAGTGAGATTACCAAGAAAAGAGCAAACAGGAGGATAAAGATGACCACTCCACCGCCGGTGCCTGCAACCAACATAGAAACCGCACCAGCGGCAGAGGCAATGGTTGTCCCAATTGCTCCGCCCATAGCCGAAATTCCAGAGATAGCGGCTGAAGTAAACTGTTTTGAAGTTTGTAACTGGTTGATAATAGCGGAGTTGATCGTT
>PFXB01000089.1:740-3670 GCA_002791435.1 candidate division WWE3 bacterium CG_4_9_14_3_um_filter_43_9 | reverse complement strand
GAAAAGGGAAGCCGCAGGGTTAAATGGAGTTTTTGATTTAGCGCCAAGACGGAGGATGGTGGCTATGCCCATCACCATTAAAGCCACGACCAACGACAGATTAACGATTTTACGCATCAAATTCCACAAAACAACCACCGCGGTGCTTTCAGTCAGAGGTCGGGTGGTTAAAATAGTCTTTTCCAAAAAAGTGAAAACAGAAGGCATCGCGTGGGCAAAAGAATAACCCAGATTACAGGCAATATTCCCAAAAAATTGTTTGGGAATATTGTCACTCAATTTAATCCCTACAGGACACGCTTCCATGAGGTAGGCATAGATGACCGGAGGGGTAATTTCATAGAGTTGAACATCATTTGTTTCACCCATGGCCTTTAACCAAAGATCAATTGATTCAGTTGCGTAGATATTTTTACCGAAGACCTCAACCTGCGACAGCATTCTTTCTTGATATTTTCTTGTTGGCTCCTGTGATTCTGGAGGAACGTCTTGGGGTATAACATAATAATTTCCCGTGCCCCCAAGATCACCCATCGCCTCGACAGCCGCTTCTGCCTCTTTAGCGGCTCGTAGAGTGGTGGGGGTAAATCCCCAAATTCGAGAACCTATCTTTTCACCAGAGGTAAAAGAAAGCTGATAGTGGACAGTGGCGCAAGGCAAAAAGACAGTAAATTTGCCGCTTTCAGCATCATAGAGAAAATCTTCCATCTCGGTTTCATTAGCAGTTATCCAGACATCTTGTTCTTCACCATCTGCAGGGGCAAACTTTTTTCCTTCAATATAAAAAACATCGGGGCTGTCGGACGCTCTTTCCTGGACAGTTTTTAGCTCCATTAGGATTACGTTATCCTGCACCTTGTTGCCGAAGGTTCCGTTGATTCTTAAATAGCCGGCACCATTGTGATATGTGTCCTTGTCTGCCGTTGCGCCGGCGCAGTACGCCATATTTTGGGTTGAGCTGTCTTGAGCCAAGACCGGCGGGGCTTTGAGGTGGGTTTTGGTAGCTAACCAAACCAGACCGCCAAGCTCGGGGTTGAGATTGGAAGAAGTGACTGCTTTTGGCTTGATCCTAATTACATAGGTGCCGTCAACATCAAAGCAGACATCGCAGGCATTTTGAGCCTCTTCTCCTTCTGCAAAACAGGCCTCGTTTCCTTCTGCAAAACAGGCCTCGTCATTCAGTGGCGTACCCGTGCCCACGGTTCCAATTTTCCCATAAACATACCTGAAGAGTTCTTTTTTAAGCGTATAGGTCCCGCTATATTTATCTTCCAGCATGGCATTTAAAATAAAATCACTGTTAATGTCACTCGAGCTGACATCAATGCCGCTAGACGAACCTCGGGGCAAGAGAGCTGAAAAGGGAATCACCACTATTCCCGCACTGTTTATAGGAAAACTTTGTCTATTGGTCATCCAGGTATCATTTTGCGAATCAGACGAGAGGATAGTTATCTGTCCTTCGCGGACAGGTTTTTTATTGGCATCATTGAGTTGTATTTTGAATCCCTGATTCGGTTTAGCCACCAGCTCAAATCCAAGATAATTAATTCCTGACGCTAAAGCAAAGGTTCTCTCCTGGGGTTCACAAATTTGATCAAGCTGGGGACCGCAAGCTTTAAGCAGAGCCTTTGGGTCTGGATTAGTAGGAAGAGCACCAGGGTCATTTTCCGGAGAGGGTTGTAGACGTATTTTCCCCCTTACGCTCGTTGGTGCTCCTTGCAGCCTGAAAATATAAATACCTGGGTCATAAATAGTGGCGAAGTTCTGAGGAATATCCTCATCATTTACATCAGTAGAATACTGATTTGGACAATAAAATCCACCTAAAGAGACTCCCTCGAAATAGCGATCGGTGTTATAAATTAGGAGATGATAGTTGGTGTTGGGTGGAGGAAGGGGTGAAACAGTCATTGTCTCGCCCCTGGCATTGGTTGTTGAGAGGGAACGCGTGAGCAAACCCCAAATATAGACCGGGCGGTAGTAGAGATAAAGATATAAATAATGGGTGGTGCCCGTCTGGAGGGAACACTCATTATCATATAGATTAGCTGTATAATATGAGTCGTTTATATCCTGACCAATAATTGGGTTAGACCAACTGGACCATTCATTGATGGGTGCACCCCCACCGCTTACAGAAGTCGGCCTAACATGCCTGGTGATAAAGCCGAAAAAATCATTGTTATAAAAATAGGTCAAAGTATAGATCCCCGGCGGGGCAAAAACCTCAAAATCACCGTCGGAAGTGGTTTTACCGGTAATAACAGGATCGCGGACATATAAATATTTCATTGCCTCACTTTCGACTGGGTACGACTGGGGTGCACTACCCCAATTATCAATCATAATGCGAGTGGCAATAATAGAGATGGGCGAACTGAAAATTTCTTGGTTTAAAGGGTTGCCAGCATTGACGGTGGTGTGATTATTGACCTTGAATTTAAGCACCGAGGTGGGGATAACCGGAAAGACGTTGAGATGATTTTCTATATCTAATTTGTTGGAAGAGGTGATAAAGACCCTTTTGCCTCCTTGAGCCACTCCTTGAATAACATTATTGAGATTGACAACGTTGCCCAATTGGTCGTGGATTATTGCTCCCACCTCAGCCGGATAATCCTTTTGCTGATAGGAAAAAACATCCAAAATATTATCACTTAGGTTGGGGTCGTCGGGATGCAAGGCATCATATTTAGGCCAGCGGAAAGGCACGGTTTGCATATTGTCACTGCCGCACATATAGGGAGCACAGACCATCTCGGCGCTGTTGCCATCACCAACACAATCAAAGGTAGGGGTACAAACACAATTTGCTACATCACAACCAATATTAGGATCAAGTTTTACAAAGCGGTTGCCTTCGGTGGGACCATTGTCGTCATAGGGAAAATAAACGCCGTATTTGGAGGCATGCGGCAGACCCACGG
>PFXB01000089.1:0-721 GCA_002791435.1 candidate division WWE3 bacterium CG_4_9_14_3_um_filter_43_9 | reverse complement strand
ATAGGCAAAGACGTAAACCGTTCCTCCGGCCAGCATTTTAAAAGCTTCGGTCGGGTCGTATTCCGAAGCAATAAAAGCCGGGATGATTTGGCCGGTAAAAACATCGACGTTGGTTTCTTGGGGCGCGGCTTCAGTCTGCGGAGGGTTGATTGCTGGCTTGATTAAAAAAAGAGAAATCGAGAAAAGAAGCACAATTCCGTAGCGGAGAATAAGCTTAGGATTGAATTTGGAAATATCTATTTTTGGCATTTTAAGCTTTAAATCTCTTTTCATTATGGATTTCTGAGACCTTTTTGTCAACATGTCCTTTGAAAAGAATTTAGCACTCACAATTAGCCACACCTCTGATCACAAAAATCTCATCAGGGTCAATTCCTAAAACAGTCGCCACTAGCCGGATAATTCCATAGGCCAAAATAAGGAGAGCCAAACCCACAAAAGCCCACAATAATCCACCCTTGGCTTGGGTAATTTTTTTCTGATCGTCGCCAGCAGTGGTATAACTGATGGCATGGATGACTATAAACACAATGGCAATGACCACGCCGGTTCCGATTACAAAGCTTGGGATTTGCGGAATCACCTGGCAGAGTAAGCCGCACAGGGTATTATGCGGGTCACAGAGAAACTCAGTGCAGGAGATGGTTTGAGCCGAGGAAGAGGGAGGAAAGAGAAACCACCAGAGAAGACCTATCAAACCCACCATAATTCTAAAAGGGAG
>PFXB01000076.1 GCA_002791435.1 candidate division WWE3 bacterium CG_4_9_14_3_um_filter_43_9 | reverse complement strand
TTAGATAAAGCCGGCAATTGGAGCCGTCCTAATTTGGGCGGAACATTAACATCAAGTGATCAATTTTGCGGGAAAATTGATGAAAATAGTGTGTGTGAAGGAACGGGTAAATATTCTCCCTGGTGCGGCGACCAGCTCAATTTTGGTACTCCTTGGTTTCAGGTAACTGATGGCCATATCCATTCCAACTCAACAATCCTATCTTCCCCGGTTTCTCCCCAAAACGTGATGGTTTCAGATTCTTCAGACACAAATTATTCTTATGAAGGAACTGACAAACGCGGCGGATTCGTATCTTCGGCAGGTGGAATCAGTTACGGATCCGGAAGGGCGGCTTCGGAAAGAGGGAGTAGCGAAGGTTGGATGGCTAGAAATTATGGGGTAATTCATCCCCTCAATAGCGACAGTTACTCATACGGTTGGTTTATGGAGAATTACAGCGAAAATATAAAAGAATTATCGCATTCATCTCCAGCCGAACTGCTGAATGCTTTAGCAAACTCATCTTGCCAGAACAAAACCAATTGTCGATTTTTATATAACAATAATCTTGTTTTGGGAAATATTATGCAAGACATAAAAGACAGGTCGCGTCAAGCAGTAATTTTTGTCAACGGCGACTTGACTATCGATCAAAATTTTGTGCCGCAGGAAAGTTTTCCAGCCGAATGTGACGAAGAGGGAGAAAATTGCGATGTCAATGGCACTAAATATCTCAATCTTTTTACGCCGTCCCTTATGTTTATCGTCAAAGGAGAAATTAAGGTTGACCCCGAAGTCACAAATATCTATGGATTTTTCTTTAGTGACCTCGGATTTCATGACGGTTGGAATGTCCTAGCCAACGAGGAGGAACCCGAATATTCAGAAGCTTTAAGAAACAAGCTCTGGATTTTCGGCGCCTTAGGTTCAGCAGGGAAAATTCAATTCAAGCGTGAATCAGTGGCTCACAACCTTTTGCGACCCTCGGAACAAGTGGTGGCTGTTCCCAAGTACTTTTTTGAATTGTCATCGGACGATCTTCTGGGTATCCATAATTACATCTGGGGTGAGTAATTGGCGGATCGAAGGGGAGTCGAAGGATCTCAAACGACTTTGATTTTTTTATTTTTTGTGTTACGCTTAAAATACCAATAGTCTAAAGACCAAAATTTTCTTATGAATGAAGCTTTTTTTGGCCTTGATATCGGTTCCGCTACTCTAAAAGCAGTTGAACTGAAAAAAGAAGGCAACTCTCTATTACTAAAAGCTTTTGGAATAGCTCCGAGCATTCCAGGAGCAGCTATTTCGGGTTCAAAGGAAGTCATCGCTGATTTGGGTCAAGCTATTAAGGACTTACAGAAGTCAGCCAAAATTGATACCAAAAAAGTCGTAACTGCTTTTCCAGAATCATCAGTTTTTACCAGAATGGTTGAAATTCCAACTATGTCGGATAAAGAGCTGGCTACCGCAATCCATTGGGAAGCTGAACAATATATTCCGGTTCCTCTCAAGGAAGTTAAATTAGACTATGAAGTTTTGCGTCGCCCGCGTGAAGGTGAAGACAAAATGATGGTGTTGCTGGTGGCCGTTCCAACGACCGCCATTGATAGATATCTAGAAATTACGAATGCGGCTGGATTAGAAGCCGAAGCTTTCGAAACAGAAATTATTGCTCTTACCCGTCCTTTTGTTTCCCTCTCCGGTCTTTCGCCAACTACTCTCATTATCAGCATTGGTTCACAAACAACTGATTTATGTATTATGAGTAAAGGGATTATCGCTTTTACGCGCAGTATTGCCAGTGGTGGACGGGCACTTGCCAAAGCTATTGCGCAAGAACTCGGTTTTGAGATGGACCAGGCTGAAGAATATAAAAAAGCTTACGGTCTTTTGGGAGATCAGTTAGAAGGCAAAATTCAAGAAATAATTAAACCTATTTTCGATGTTATTATTTCCGAAATCGAGAGGGCGGTGTTATCCTATCGCTCACGTTTTCCAACAGATCCTATCAAAAGGGCAGTTTTGTGCGGAGGGACAGCTAAGCTACCCGGAGTTGCGGTTTATCTCACTAATGTTTTAGACTTTGAAGTTCAAATAGGAGACCCTTGGGAAAACATAAAGAAACCGAGCAAGGCAATCGAAGAAAAACTTGAGCCGGATGCACCTTCCTTTGGGGTTGCAGTTGGGTTAGCCATGCGCGGATTATAATCATTCTAGAAGACCACCTACTTTAACCGTGCCTGCCTGCCGGCGAGGCAGGGGTGAATCGAACGATTATAGGTATATTGCGGTGATCCGAGATCTAAGATAAAATGAAAACAGGCGTGTGAGAAAGTAAGGAAAAGTTTTGCCTATACAATAAACCAATTAAGAAGAAAGGAGTTTTCGAATATGGCCATCGATATCAATCTTTTACCTCAGCTTGGTAAAGAAAAGGAAAAACGCAAGAAACTTTTAGTGATTCTGAATTTTAGCGCCATCGGACTTTTGGTTCTTACTCTTTTGATTTTGATCGGAGCCTTTTTTTATAAGAGTATTGTTGAAAAGGGATATGAAAATATCCAGAAGGAATCAGCCACTCAAAAAGCCCTCTTAAAACAATATGAATCAGTTGAAATTCAATTAAGCGAGGTAAAACAAAGGGTGGGTAAGGTTCAGTCGATTCTGGATAGCCGTAAAGAATATTTAAATTTATTGAGCAATTTGGAAAAGATCACACCGCGCAAAATCATTTATAACTCCCTGACGGTCGATGATGACGATTTAGTAAGTTTAACCGGAAATTGTCCGAGCTATGACGAACTCTTTGGATTTTTAAAGGCTCTTTCAGGAGAATGGGAGCAATTAGGTCTTACTCAACCGGCAGATAGCGAAGTTTTGTTTACCAAAGTGGAGCTGACATCTGTGGGTCGGAACGAATCTACTTATGATATTACTTTTA
>PFXB01000115.1 GCA_002791435.1 candidate division WWE3 bacterium CG_4_9_14_3_um_filter_43_9 | reverse complement strand
ACAGGTCCCACTCACGGCGATTCCGACGCGCCGTATAATATTGATCTCGGGGAACTGAATTTTTCTTCAATCACCACCGCCGGCGACAGAATATATCTTGATTTGGAAACCAATGCCGAAGAAGGGGCAGTGATTCAGATAAAAGATGCCAATAATGGTTTAAAATCAGCGGCATCGGATCCTGATTATACGATTCAATCGGCCTCGGAAGAGTTGCAGGTCAGCCAAAACACCAACGACGGCTACGGTTTGCAGAACGGAAGTTGGAGTGCCAGTTCGGGCAGTTGGACCGAAAGCGGAACATTTAACCTCAGCGGCAACAATGTCGGCGAGGTTTCTACGGCTTGGAATGAACTGGCCAATACCACCAGTGATCCAATTTTTGGAGGAAGCGGTGAAATATATATTCTGGCCGTGGCGGCCAAAGCAACTCCAGCCGAAGATGATTATAGCGATACCGTTACTTTTAGAGCCACCGCCACTTTTTGAAATTTTATCGTTGGTTTAAACACTGATGAGACTGATAGACTGCGGGTGTCCGTCGGATGGCAGATCTAACGGGAAGAACAAGAAGATGGTTCTCCACGCGCTCGCGGGAGGTTCGCTTGGTCGAACAGTAAGATTCTTATTCTTCGACTAACCCTCCCCCGCCTGCCGGCGAGGCAGGGATTCGGCGGGGCATGGAGAAATATCATAGCGTGTCATCTCAAGCCCTTCTCCTTCTCCGCCGGTTGGCTGATGGCGGATCAGGGTAAACTCCGCGAGAGATCCCATTGGGATTTTTTCCCACGGATGGGATTTTTCATCTGCCGAGGTAGCGGATTCGAAATGGCATGGGGAGACAGGAAGGGTTTTATTACTATTGATCAGAAATGATGTGGTTTGATATATCTCCTCCGTCATGATTTATGACCAAACCACGGGGGTTAGTATGTGGATGAAAGCATACAAGACTTTTCCGCAATCCGCCAGCTGGCGGGAAGGAGCCCCCATTCTTTTAAGAATAGGGGAGAACGTCATTTGAAAATAGGTATTTACCAAGTTGTGGGTTGTGTAAGTCCGAAATTACCACCCATTAGCACCAAATCAAGAATATCTACCATACAATCTTTATTTATATCAGCCCGCAAGTCAAAACCCGAATCACCACATTTTTTCCCAAAATTTGAACCGATTAAATTTTGATCAATGCTATCAATTTTTCCATCATCATTGGCATCGCCTCCCCTAATGACGGTGTTTGGCAGGGTCGAATCTGCAGTTACGTTGGTAAATGTTTGGGCTGAAAGATATAAATTCATGTCAGCGGTAACAGTATATGTTCCGGCGGGAACATTGACTTCGTAGTGCCCCCATGAGGAATTAACCGCGAAATAAGTGTCGGAACCTTGACGGAAGGTTACAGTTACTCCCTTATCATCGCTTCTACCCTGAACATCAATATATCCGCTGATTTTATAAGTGGCCGGCGGGGGAGGCGGTGCGACAGGTGTTTCGTCATCTGCTATTTCGTGGGTACAATCAAAGGTATCCCCATTAGGATCGCTGGTGGTAATAATAAATTGAGGACAAGCAGAATCCCAGACATAGTAGGCTTTTTCTTTCTCAAGATATCCCCAGACTCTCATGTTTTCGTTGATTTTCTTGAATCCATAATTGTTACCAAGTATATTCACAACGGAAGATGGGGGTTTGCCGAGAGGAGACTGCGCGCCATTTTCAAGATCAACAAAACTATCAGGGTATTTTCCGTATTGGAGATTATATTTTTGCGCTGCATCAGCTATACCACGCAAATCACCCTTTTGCTTTGTGTCGCGTGCTTTTACAAGATTATTTGGGCCAATAATTAAGAAGATAACGGCAGCAAGAATACCAAGAATAGCTACAACTATTAGAATCTCAATAAGGCTAAAACCAGAGCTTAAATCTATTTTCTTATATTTTAATGCAATAGATTCTCTCTTTTGATAAGTATTATTTTACTATTTAAGCTTATGTTATTAATAATTTTTTGTCAAATCATCAACCCGATTAAAAGTTTTAGATGAAGTCTTTTCTAGTCAAGAGATGAGCCTGAAGGAACGAGAGCTATGGGGCACATAACCTCCTTCTGTAGTTTATCTCTTTCTTGGCAAACAATCTGTGCCATTTCATTATCCGTATGGGCAAGGGCAACACGGTCTAAGTCTTTAAAGGTAATTCTGGGTTTCAGATATTTTTTGGCCGGGGGCGAACTCTTTAACTTTTCATAGGGCGTCCAGTAATCGCTTGACACATGATCATTGAATTGAGATAATTTTGATTGTAATATGAAGTTGTTTTTTAATATAAGGAGGTGAAAAAGTAAATGATTATTAAAAAATTCTTTTCGATTTTAAGCGTATTTATGCTTTTAGCTTTAAATTTCCCAGCTTTTTCAGTTCATGCCGCAACCGTGACCAACTTCTCTGATGCTATGTCACGGGCCAAGGTTTCAGTTGCTTCGGACCATCTGATTACCTTTACCATTGCCGACGCCTTTGTTGAGGCCGACACTATGACCTTGACTTTTGCCTCTGACTTCGCCATCACCAACGTCCTTTTTACAGATGTTGACTTCGCCGATGATGGGGCTGATTTAACTGTGGTTGATGGGGCGCCTGGAGTAGGTGAGATCGGTTTTGCCAAAAATGCCGGTAATCGAACGATTACTTTTACGGCCGGGGCGACGGTTAATGTGGCGGCTGCTTCAATCATCACCATTGAAATAGGAACCAATGCTACTGGTCCTGGAGTCAATCAAATCACCAATCCAACCACGGCTGGTTCTTTCCAAGTAGCTTTAACCGGCACCGGTTTTGCTGACAGCGGGGAAGTGGACGTACCCATTATGGATGATGATCAGGTTTCCATCACCGCCACCGTTGATACTTATCTGTTGTTTGATT
>PFXB01000136.1:237-2813 GCA_002791435.1 candidate division WWE3 bacterium CG_4_9_14_3_um_filter_43_9 | reverse complement strand
CGCCAGCTGGCGGAGAAGCAATCCCGTCCGTTTTACCGCATTCCAACGGGATCCTGAAACAAGTTCAGGATGACAAGGAACAAGCTCGGGATGACGGAGTGGGGACGGGTCTTCGGATTTTTGGCGACTGGTTTGAGAGTTTGGCCCGCAAACTCGAGTTGCGGTACTTGCAATCCAAAAAAACCAGCGAGAGGATTTCTGCCCACACCCTTTACTTTCATCCGCAAGACGTTTACCCTAAAATACTCAAAGAATTTCAAAAACGGATTTTACCTCTTGACAAAAAATAGAGCTTCGGGTAAAACTATAGCTGGCAGTTATTCACTCCAGCTGCTAAGAAACCCCAACCCAAAAAACCTAAACTAACCGATATAATGGACAACTAATTTTATTGGAGAGTCAAAGGTAAAATAGCTTCTAGCGTCTGGCCGGCGGCCAAAAAGCGCCGTCATTGCGAGGATGGAGCAACGCGATTGACAAAGCAATCTTTTAAGTCAAGCACTAAACTCTAAACACTAAGCTCTAAATAAATACGCAGCACTAAATTTCAAAGCTCTAAACATTCTTTTTTCAAGTTTAGAATTTTGACTTTAGAAATTATTTGGAACTTAGAATTTAGGATTTAGAATTTTAAACTGGGAGGTATTGTATGAAAATCAAACCGCTCAAAGATCAGGTTCTTATCGAGCCTTTAGAAGAAGAGGAAAAAACGGCCTCGGGAATCGTTTTGCCCGACTCCGCCAAAGAAAAGCCGCAGAAAGGCGTTGTCCGCACTCTGGGCACCGGCGGCAAAGATGAGAAAGGCAACAAAATCGAGTTTGATGTTAAAGTCGGCGACAAGGTGATGTACAAAAAATGGGGCGGCAACGAAGTTAAAGTCAGCGGTAAAGAATGGCTGATTGTCAAAATGGAAGATATTCTGGCGATTGTCGAGTAAAAAATTAAAATAATATAAAGGAGAAATGATTTATGGCTAAACAACTTTTGTATGCCGAAGACGCCAGAAAAAAGCTCAAAAGAGGCGTGGATAAAATGGCCCAGGCCGTGAAAACCACTCTGGGACCCAAAGGGCGCAATGTAGCCCTAGACAAGAAATGGGGCGCCCCCACCGTCACCCACGACGGGGTGACAGTCGCCAAAGAGGTCGAACTCGAAGACCCATTTGAAAACATGGGTGCTCAGCTTTTAAAAGAAGCGGCAAGTAAAACCAACGATGTGGCCGGAGACGGAACCACGACTTCAGTGGTTTTAGCTCAAGCCATGGTCAATGAAGGCTTGAAAAATATCACCGCCGGCACCAACCCCATGATGCTCAAAGGGGGAATTGAGGCGGCCACCGAAATGGTGATTAAAACAGTGAGAGAGATGGCCAAGAAAATTACCACCAAGGAAGAAAAGGCCCAGGTGGCCACCATTTCCGCAGCAGACGAGGCGATCGGCGACCTGATTGCCGCAGCCATGGAAAAAGTCGGCAATGACGGGGTCATCACCGTGGAAGAATCCAAAGGCTTGGCCATGGAAGTGGAATACAAAGAGGGCATGCAGATTGACAAAGGTTTTGTGTCTGCCTATTTCGTGACCAACCCGGAACGCATGGAAGCGTCAATCGAAAATCCTCACCTTTTGATTACCGATAAGAAAATCTCAGCCATCGGAGACATTCTGCCGATGTTGGAAAATTTCGTCAAAATTTCCAAAGACCTGGTGATTATTGCCGACGAGGTTGAAGGCGAGGCATTAGCGACCATGGTGGTTAATAAACTGCGCGGGACTTTCAACGTCTTGGCTGTCAAAGCGCCGGGGTTCGGCGACCGCAGAAAAGAAATGCTGCAGGATATCGCCATTCTAACCGGCGCCCAGGTTATTTCCGAAGACACCGGCCGCAAGTTGGAGAACGTGACGGTTGAAGATTTGGGCAAGGCCGAAAAAGTGATTGCCAACAAAGATGAAACCACCATTGTCGGCGGCAAGGGCAGTAAATCCGAAATCGAGTCTCGTGTCAAACAAATTCGGGCTCAAATCGACGAAACCACCTCGGATTTTGATAAAGAGAAGTTGGAAGAAAGATTGGCAAAATTAGCCGGCGGAGTGGCAGTTCTCAATGTCGGCGCTGCCACCGAAGTTGAACTCAAAGAGAAAAAACATAGAGTTGAGGATGCGGTTTCGGCTACCAAAGCCGCGGTGGAAGAAGGAATTGTGGTCGGAGGCGGGGTGGCTTTGATCCGCGCCCGCAAGGCTTTGGAGGCAGTTAAGGGCCTGACTGCAGAAGAGATGGTGGGAGTGGAAATCGTGAAAAGAGCGCTAGAGGAACCCTTGCGTCAAATTGTCCGCAACGCCGGAGTAGATGAGGGTTGGGTTGTCCGTGAGGTAGACAGCAAACAAGGGGACTTCGGATATGACGTGGTTAAAATGGAGTTTGGAAAATTAGTGGAGCGAGGAATCATCGATCCGGCCAAAGTTACCCGTTCGGCCCTCCAAAATGCGGCCTCAGTCGCGATCATGATTTTGACAACAGAGGCGTTGGTTACGGATCTGCCGGAGAAAAAGGAAGCTGCGGGCGGCATGCCGGCAGGAAT
>PFXB01000136.1:0-195 GCA_002791435.1 candidate division WWE3 bacterium CG_4_9_14_3_um_filter_43_9 | reverse complement strand
TTATTAAAGGAAACTTGAAGGTAGAAATGAATTTACAAAAAAGAGTCTCCGATCGGAGACTCTTTTTTGTATAGAAACGGTTTGTAATTAATGAGAATTTGTAATATAATTTAGATTAATTGAGGGAAAAGGAGCAACGTATGGCAGAGGAAAAAAATAAGAAATTTAAAATCGTCCCTTACAGATATTTAGATA
>PFXB01000124.1 GCA_002791435.1 candidate division WWE3 bacterium CG_4_9_14_3_um_filter_43_9 | reverse complement strand
AAATCAATTTGCCAAGAAAATCCTTCAAAATTGCCTCGGGAAAGGTAATACTTTACACTCCGCATTAAAGACTTCGCTTTTTTGTAGGTTATGGACTCTTCCGGCAAACCGAACTGCCCGGAGACGCGTGTTTTGACTTCCACAAAAATCAGCTGTTTTTTAGCCCGCACGATAAGGTCGATTTCTCCATGATGAAGCTGATAGTTTTGGGAAACGACCGTATAGCCTTTCTTTTGAAAGTAATGTTTAGCTTTTTCTTCGCCTAAGGCTCCCAGTACTTTTCTATTCATGATATCTTCCTGCATAGCCTCTCATTTCCCTCAAGATTGCTTCACCGCCGGCTGGCGGATCGCAATGACGATAAAGAAACACCTTCACAATAACTATACTCTAAATCATCTTTCCCAAAAAAGTCATTCGATGATGGAGGCTTGGGCCTCTTTCCCGGATCACCTCTCGATGTATTTTCGTTCCGTAACCTTTATTATTATACCACCGATATTGTGGATATCTTTCATCTAATTTCTCCATTAATTCGTCCCTGTAAACCTTGGCCATGATTGAGGCCGCCGCAATCGAATACACTTGCCGATCGCCTTTAATAATTGCCTTTTGTTTTCTCGCGGGAATATATTTTAGAGGAAAGGCATCGATTAAGAAGAATCCGGGCTCAAGGCTTAAATTTCTGATGGCCTGACGCGCTGCCGCCTGAAAAGCAAAAACAATACCTTTACAATCGATTATTTGAGGGGCAATTTCGCCGAAGGCAAAAGCTTGAGCCTGCAGCCTGATTTTTTCCGCCAGCCCTCTTCTCTTTTTAGCGGTTAGCAATTTAGAATCGGTTATACCGCCAATGGGTTTGCTGAAAGGAGGAAAGACGACTGCTCCCACAACCAAAGGGCCTGCCAAAGCGCCACGCCCAACTTCGTCAATCCCACAGATTAATCTCATTCCCTTTTCCCATAGGAATTTTTCTTGAGAAAGAGACGCTTGATGCATAGTAATTTAAAGAGGGTTTTAAACTGGTGTTTCTTGAAAGGCTCGCACTCTCAGCGCTGCTTTACCGACGCGCTTACGCAGATAATAAAGTTTGGCTTTGGTAAACTTCCCTTTTTTTGTAACTTTGAGGGAATAAATAACCGGAGAGCCAAGCAACCAGATGCGTTCAATCCCCACTCCTCCTGATCCAATGCGTCGGACAGCAAAAGTCTTATTTTGTCCCCGGCCTCTTTTGGCAATAACCACCCCTTCAAAAAATTGAATTCTTTCTTTTTCCCCTTCTTTAACTTTTACTCCAACCTTGGCTGTATCCCCGACTTTAAAATCATCTATCTTCTTTGCTTGATGCTCGGATCCCTTCTTTTCTTTTTCTTCCATGCTGGTTTTGGCCTTATCATCTTTTTTGGGCGCCTGTTCGCGAAGGTCGGTCTTAACACTCTGACTTTCCGGGTTCTCCGAATCTACAACAACCGGCTCTTTTGTCGCCTCAATTTCGAGAAGTGGTTGTGCGGAAACAACTTTTTCCTTTTCTTCGGTTTGATCCAACAGATTCTCCTTTTTGTCTCACTTAAATATTAACAACAGGTGAAAATAGTAACATACTTAAGCCTTAAAAACAAGGTCGGGATCTTAAAAACTCATGCCGGAATTTTCATCCGAATCTTTTCCTGATCACGGGAAAATTTTTTAAAGCCGAAGCAAGTTTGGACTCGCTCTTTCCTGATTCTGCTTTTCTCTGAAATTCGCTTCTTTGAGTCTCAATGGTCGATTTCAAATGCCTGGCTTGATAGGTTTCAAGCTCCGGGATGGTATAATTTAACCTTCCCTTGCCCTTGATGCTGACTATGCAATAACGGGGGTCATTTTGTGTCGGATCCATCTGAATAGCAACATCTTCTATTTCTCCAATCTTGATTTTGTCCCGCAAAGTTTGAGTAGGAAAATGGGTGTTAATTTCGACTTCTTCTGAATACACCTTCAACGAGTGTGAGCGCGAAAGATTGTCCAGTTTTAAAATATAGCCTGCCAAAGTGTTCTCCTTTTTTAAAAGCGATCTTTATACTCTTTAAACTGATTATGTAATTCAATCTAATCAACCGAGGCCATCAACACCTCAATTTCTTGTTTAAGCTGCGGGCTGTCTTCAACTCGAAACGGAAGTTCCATCTTTCTTTGAGAATCACCGTCGGAAAAGATTAAAATTGCTTTTGCTTCTCCAGGATACTTCTTGAGTATCTCATACATTTGATGAAAACGGCGATGGTCAAGTTCTGCAAAAACAGCTATCTCGAAAACCTTTTCGACAACTGACTTTTGGTTTGCAATCTCCTCCGGTATTATCTTGAGAGCGTTATCGGCGATGACTTTTAATTCCTCGTCTTTAAGGTCAACTTTGCCGGTGATGAGGAGCATCTGGTCTTTAATCCATAAATCTTTGGTTGAAGCAAAAATCTTTGGAAAGACGATAACTTCGAGTGTCCCCGTCTCATCCTCAACTTTGACGAAAGCCATCTCGTGATTGGTAGCGCGGGTGAAAATTTTCCTCACTTCCGAAACCAAAACACCAAGCTTCACCCTCATCCCTACCCGATGATCAAACTCTATCTCTCCTATCGAATGGGTCCTTCTTTCTCCCAACTTCTTGATCACAGATAAAAGAGGATGCTCGGACAGATAAAATCCCAAAAGCTCTCTTTCCCAGGTCAGTTTTTGTCTGGCTGATACCTCTTCGATTCGAGGCAAAACAAAATTATTCAAAGATGGATCGCTTTCAAGACCGTCAAACAATCCCAGCATGCCTGAACTTTTTCGACTTTTTTCCCGATGCGACATCTCCATGATTTCCTCTAAGGCCTTGAGTTGTGCCGCTCTTGGTCCAAAGGAATCAAAAGCACCGGAGCGAATCAAACTCTCAAGCACCTTTTTATTGATTTGACGCAAATCCACGCGTTCACAAAAGTCCTTCAGAGATGTAAAAGGACCGCTTTTTGAGCGCGCCAAAAGAATATTGCCCACCGCTCCTTCGCCCACGTTTTTAATCGCCGAAAGTCCGAAGCGTATTTCTCTGTTTTGGATGGTAAAATCAATCTCGGAAAAATTGATGTCCGGCGGCAAAACATTGATGGTCATTTTCCGACATTCGGCGATCAACATGGCAATCTGATCTTTATTAGAAGCTTCAGCCTCAAGAAGCGCACACATGAATTCGACCGGATAATTAGCTTTCATGTAAGCGGTCTGGTAAGCAATCATGGCATAAGAGGCCGAATGGGCTTTACCAAAACCATAGCCGGCAAATCTCTCGATAAATCCCCATAATTCCTCGGCAATCTTTTTTTGATATCCCAAGTCGAGAGCCCCTTTGATAAATTTCACTTTTTCCTTTTCCATAATTGCGCGCTTCTTCTTGCCGATGGCCTTTCTCAATTGATCGGCCTCTCCCATCGAATAACCGGCAATTTTGTTGGCTACATATAAACATTGCTCCTGATAAAGCAAAATGCCATAGGTGTCGGCTAAAATATCTTTTAAATCGGGATGAGGATAGCGGATTTTTTGCGGATTCTTTTTGCCAGCCACAAATTGAGGAATAAGATCCATCGGCCCTGGTCTGAAAAGCGCCACCATAGCGATAAGATCGGAAAAGCGGTTGGGATTCAAATCTTTAGCCAGACGTCGCATTCCTGCGCTTTCCAGCTGAAAGACTCCCACAGTGTTTCCGGCAGCAATAAGTTTATAAACCGCTTTATCATCCAAGGGGATTTTGGCTAGATCAACTTTTTGCTTGCGGTTTTGATTGACTAAGTTGATGGCGTTTTCCAGAATGGTCAGATTTCTTAAACCCAAAAGATCGATTTTTAAAAGACCAATTGCGTTGTCGGAACTGTTTAAATCAATCGAGTACATGTCATATTGGGTGATGATAGCTTCGCCCTTGCTCTCTTTTTGTAACGGAACATAATAGACCAAAGGTTTATCGGAAATGACCAATCCGGCGGCGTGGGTTGAAGCGTGCCGCGAGACGCCTTCCAATTTTTTGGCTAAGTCTAGAAGTCTTTTGTATTTCGGCTCTCTGATGGCTTCTTTAAGCTCAGAGACCGTTCCTAGGGCTTCTTCAATGGACGAACCAAATGGAATCATTTTGGCAATTTTGTCGGGTTCTGAATAGGGCATCCCTAAAACTCGACCGACATCCCTGATACTTCCCCTGGCTTCCATTTTGCCGAAAGTAATAATCTGCGCCACATGATCTTTGCCGTACTTTTGGGTGATATAACTTATCACCTCTCCCCTTCTTTTATCAGCGAAATCCAGATCAATGTCGGGCGGACTGGGGCGTTGAGGATTTAAAAAGCGCTCAAAAGGAATACCATATTCAAGAGGGTTGATGGTGGTAATATTTAAAACATAGGAAACCAGGCTGCCTGCGGCCGAGCCTCTGCCGGGGCCTACGCTTATTCCCTGCTCTTTTGCCCAATTCACGAAATCCGAAACCACTAAAAAGTAGGGGATGTATCCTTTGTCATCTATAACGGAAATTTCATAATCTAAGCGGTTTTGCACTTCTGGTGTAATTTTTTTAAACTTCTCTTTGGCCTTTCTGAAAGCCAATTCTTTAAAATAGGCGCCGGCTGGTTTATCTTCTGGAATGGTAAAATGGGGAAAAATCATTTTCCCGGTACTGATTTTTAAATCAACTCTTTCAGCAATAGAAAGCGTATTTTTTAAAGCTTCCGGCGTTTCATGAAACAAAATTTCCATCTCAGCGGGTGAACGCAGATAAAAATCCGGAGATTGAATCATGGATAAGGGACGATTTTTCTCCGCTAGGGTTTTTTGGGTTTGGACGCAGAGCAAAACCTCCTGAGCTTCGGCATCCTCAGGATTGATATAATGAGAATCGTTGGTAGCAACCAGTGGAATCCTGAGATCGGAAGCTAAAGCTATTAATTCTTTATTGATCTGATCCTGCTCTTCAATCTGATGTTTTTGAATCTCAATGAAAAAATTTCCCTTCCCAAACAAATCTTGATAGAAAACGGCTTTTTCTCTCGCTTGAGTATCATGTCCTGCCAAAAGCAACTGCGGAATTTCTCCCTGAAGACAGGCTGAAAGAGCAATCAACCCTTGATGATGCTGGGCTAAAAGTTCAACGTCAATTCTGGGTTTATAGTAAAAACCTTCGAGATGGGCCATTGTAACCAGCTGGATTAAATTTTTATATCCCTTTTCATTTTCGCACAGGAGAATGAGGTGATTGGCGTCGGAGCCGACTTTCGGGATCTTATCAAAACGCGATTTTTTGGCAACATAAGCCTCACAACCGATAATCGGCTTAATTCCGGCTTTCAATGCTTCTGAATAAAAAGATATCACGCCGTGCATTACTCCATGATCGGTGATGGCTAGGGCCGGCATGCCATAATCTTTCGCCTTGGAAATTAGGTCTGGAATTTTCGATAATCCGTCAAGGAGTGAATATTCCGTGTGGGTATGCAGATGGACAAAATTAGCCATGTGTAGTCGTTTTCCTTCAATAATACTGTTTTTAGATGCTGTGTGTTTTGGGCGGTTTACCAAAAGTCTCTTTCAGGATAACACAGGCTTCTAAAATTTCAAGAAAAACTTGCGGACTGCGGATTTTCTTGCGAAAGAAAGTCAATCTAACACTGGCGGCAGCTCACCAACTCAACGAGTCTGCTTGCGTAATCTTAACGCTGAAGATGTAATGGTTGTTCCGATAAAATCCTTGCCTTGGAGAGCTTTTTCAAAATTCGACATATTCTCACCGTTGAAAAAGATTACCTTGATTCCTGATGTTTTGGCTAAACGAGTTGCCGAAACATCAAAGGGAACGTGAGCTCCGGGAAGATGCCTGGTTGGATCGGTTATCTTTCTTAAAAGTTTTTGATACGTATCCCAGGTCAGAGAAGTTAGAGGGCGGGCACCCTGATTCTTTTTCGGGTCACGAGTATAAATATAGTCCGTGTTTGAAGCCACCATTAAGGTTTGGGAGTTGAACTTTTTGGCTAACAAGATGGCGTCGGCGTCGGTACTCCGGCCTGTTTTCCAAGCTGAAGCAACCAAAATCGGTTGAGTCCAGCGGATTGTTTTTTTAAAATTATGATAATTCTCAGGATAGGCTAGATTCCCAAAAAAGGACCTCACTACTTCAGCGTTAGCTCTGGTTACGGCTGCACCGATTCTATTTAAATCTTCCTTTGAACAAATCCCCAAATATTTTTTGGCATAGTCTTGATACCATCGGCAAATTGTCCCGCCTCCGATAATCAGGATAAAACGACTCCCCTGATTTATATATTCTTGTAAAATTCTTTTTAGCTGCTCCAAATAGTTAGTATTGATATAACCAAGCTTTGGAAAAATAATTGACCCGCCCAATTTGATAACAAATATTTTATCCGTCATCTTTTATTTCCTTGCTTTCTTATACTTTCTCTGTTTTCTCTTGTTGCTTCTCAATCGCAAGAACCGGTTTATGGTTATTTCTATAAAAAAAAGAGAGGAAGGTTCCGCTTAAAATTAAGACTCCAATTACTAATAAAAGTACCTTGACTCCTAAAATATCCGCTAAAACGGCCGAAAATACGGTCGGAATAATTAAAAAGATTCCTTGTAAAAGTTTTTGGGCTCCAAAAACACGCCCCCGAATTTGATTGGGCGTTTCCTCCTGCAGAAGAGTCTGGGCGGGAATCATGACTAAACTGACACCAAAACCCAAAACAGCAGCCAAGGGCAACATTATAACTACCAAATTTTCTGGTAAAAAAAGAGTTGACTCTCCTAATCTCGCTAAAAAATAGACCGCTAAAAGGACTAAGCCGCAGATTAATCCTCCTAGGCCAATCAGTTTCCTTTTCCCAGTGGATCCTATTCTTTTCTCCACTCCTATGGCTCCTAAAATTGCTCCGATGGCAATTGGAAAAATAATGATCCAGGAGATATTTAAAAGATTGATATTTAAAACCTGCTCGCCGAAAGCAGGAAGAATAACAGCCATCATAGCCACAATCATCATAAAAAATAAAGTGATTAACATGGAAAAATAAATTTTTGGTCGACTCCAAATGAACCTTAAATTTTCTAAAATATCTTCTTTAGTTTTTACAAAAAAATCTTGCTTTAAAAAGTGAAAATCTTTCGGTGGTGTATCTTGAGGCAGTAAAAAGGCTGAAAGAGCAGCGATCCATAAAAATAAAGAGGCTAAGTAGAAAGGAGCGTTTACACCAAAAGCCAACATTATGGGCCCGCCTAAAACAAATCCAAAAAAAAGACCACCGAAAGAGGCAAAATTGAAAAAACTATTGGCGACCGGCAACTCTTCCTTTTTTACCAATTCTGGCAAATAAGCCGATTCGGCCGGTAAATAAAACTGATCGATCATAGAATAGACAAAAATGATGGCATAAATGAGCCAGAAATTATTCCCTATAAAAAGATAGAAAAGAACGCAGATAGCTTGCAGAATATTGGTAATCAGCAAAATTCTGCGCCGACTGAAATGATCAATAAAAACCCCTGAAAAAAATCCGAGGATATAAACCGGAGCATAATAAAAAACATACAGAAGAGAAACAGACAAACTTTTACCGGTCAACGTAAAAAGCTTGTATGAAAGTGCAAAATTGAGCATATAGGCGCAAAAGACGGAAAGAATTTGAGATCCCCAGAGACGGTTGAAGTTAGCGTTTTTTAAAACCTTGAGAAAATTATTTTCCATATCTTATGAATTGATTAAATCGCGCAGGGATTCTTCAAAAATATCCATCACGCGTTGGAGTTCTGTAAAAGCCAAGTCGGTATTAATCTCATGCGCGATGATATTTCTGACTTTATGTGCATACCATAAATTATCATAAAGCTCTCCGTTTTTAATTTTCGGTTTAACCTGTTTCATTTTTTCAACAAAATTTTTACCTGGATAAAGACTCTCTAAAGCCAAATTCAAACCTTTATCCAGTTCCAGGATCGCTTGTTTGAGTTGCGCCGGCTTGGCTATCTTTTTTAAGGTCTCTGCTTCGGCTAACTGCCTTTGAATGATCTCTCTTGTTTTATTATCAATTCTGAGGTTGACTGAACTTCTGGCAGCTGATTTCCCGGAATAAAAAATTTTGCCCTTGGGGCCCAAAAAAAGAATTAAGAAAAGAAGAGCTATACAAATCAAAATTCCGATGAAGTAGATCATGTTTAAGGAGTCATCCTTTCGAGCATTCTGGGGAAAGGTATGGTTTCGCGCACATGCGGCAGCCCACACACCCAAGCCACAAGACGTTCCAGTCCTAATCCGAAACCGCTATGGGTAACACTCCCGTAGCGACGCAGATCCAGGTACCATTCAAAAGCTTTTTGGGGCAGATTATGTTTTTTAACCATCGCTAAAAGCTTTTTAAGATCGGTCTCGCGCTGACCTCCGCCGATTATTTCCCCATATCCTTCAGGAGCCAGAAGATCGTTACAGAGCACATACTTGCCTGTTTCGTCAACACTCATATAGAAAGCTTTAATCCGGTGTGGAAAATGACTGACAAAAATTGGTTTCTCGTGAGCTTGGGTTAACATAGTTTCATCGTCATTACCAAAATCCTCGCCTTCCTTAATATCTGATCCTAATTTTCGCAACATTTCCAAAGCTTCAACATAGGTCAAACGCATGAAGGGGGCTTTGATTTTTTCTAATGATTTTGTATCCCGCTCTAAAATTTTCATCTCTTGTTGACAGTTTCGCAAGACTCGCTGGACGAGTTGTACGATCAGCTTTTCTTGAAAGTCAATATTGTCCTTCCAATCGTAAAATGCCATCTCCGCGTCCATCATCCAGAATTCCGTTAAATGTCTTCTGGTCTTTGATTTTTCGGCGCGAAAGGTCGGCCCAAAATCGAAAACTTTACCATGAGCAAAAATCGCAGCTTCTAAATACAGTTGTCCGGATTGGGAAAGATAAGCCTTGTTACCGAAATAGTCGACCTCAAAAAGAGTAGTGGTGCCTTCACAAGCATTGGGAGTAAAAATAGGGGCATCGATTTTGATAAAGCCTTCCCGATGAAGAAAATCATAGATTCCCAAGATCAGATCATTGCGTACTCTCTGAATTGCCCACTGACGTTTGCTGCGCAACCATAAGTGCCGATGGTCGAGTAAAAAATCCGGTCCATGCTCCTTTTTAGTAATCGGGTAGTCTTCGGCTACTTGAATTAATTCAAGATTAAAAACCAGGATTTCAAATCCAGATGGTGCTCTTTTGTCCTCCCGAGCTGTTCCCGTCATCACCACCGATGATTCCATAGTTGCTTTGACGGCATTCTCAAAAGTCTTTTCCGAAACTTCACTTTTGACAACTACGCCTTGAATAAAACCACTTCCGTCCCGCAACTGAAGAAAAATGATTTTCCCCGATTCGCGCTTGTTATAAACCCAACCTTTAAGTTGAACTTCCTTTCCGGCAAAATCCTGAATTTTAGCAATTGTTGTTTCTAACATGTTTTTTGTCTTTTGCCATGCGCAGGAGCTTAGAGTTTTTAGGCCGAAGTGAATATTAAAAATTTGCATATTTGAGAAGTTCTCCGAATCAGAGAACGACGAGTTTGCAAATTTTAGCGAACGAGGCCTTGTAAAAAATCTTTGCGACGAGCACAGGCGACAGTTTTTTGTTACTTTTTTCTGTAAAAAAGTAAATGATAGATTTTACTCTAATATTTTTAAGAGTTCTTGTCTAGCCAGATTCGGATCAACCTTGGTCTTTTTCATCATCTGGCCGACTAAAAACCCGACTGTATTCGTCTTGCCCTTGCGATAATCTGCCACCGCCTTTGGATTTCCGTCAACGACTATTTTGGCAGCCTTTGCCAACTCAACCTGATCAGAAAGTCCGCCTTCCTGCAAAACTGCAACCTCAGCTTTGAAATCAGCCGGACTGATATTTTCCCAATCAATCTTTTTATTGATTATCAACCTGGCCGTTTCTCGAAAGTCTAGATTGAAGTTTTTTTCCAGGTATAATACCTCAAAATATTGAGCAGCCGAAGGATTGGACACAAAATAATCGGCTTCTTGCTCGTTTAACGAATATTCCTTGACAAACCTTTGCCTTTTTTCCTCTGGAAGCTCAGGAATTTGTTTCCTTATCTTATCTAATTCACCATCTGTGAAAACGATCGGTGGAATATCCGGCTCCGGAAAATAGCGGTATTCAAAGGCTTCTTCCTTCGAACGTTGGAGGTATGTAACGCCTTTATCGCTCTCAAAACCCCGTGTTTCCTGCTCGATCTTTTGACCTTTTTCGAAAAGCTCTGTCTGTCTTTGAATCTCAAACTCAATAGCTTTTTCCACAAACCGAAATGAGTTAATGTTTTTGAGTTCCACTTTATAACTTGGCAGCTTTCCGTTTTTGGAAACCGACACATTAGCTTCAAGCCGCATTGAACCTTTTTCCATGTCGCAATCAGAAATGCTCAAAGATCTTATAACTCTCTGCAACTTTTTCAACCATTCTTTTGCATGCTCTGCCGACTTAATTTCAGGTTCAGTTACTATTTCCACCAGCGGCACGCCGCAACGGTTAAAATCAATTAAGGTAACCTTTTCCCCCTCAATCTTTCTGTGGATAAGCTTGCCTGTGTCTTCCTCAAGATGAACACGCGTGATATTGACTTCGTCAAACCAACCCTTAAAACAAAAAGGGCGCTCATATTGGCTGATTTGGAAGCCTTTGGGCAAATCGGGATAAAAGTATTGTTTGCGCTCAAAATAGGAATGTTTGTTGATACGGCAACCCAGCACCAAGCCTAAAAAAACAGTCCAGTCAATGGCTTTTTTGTTGGGTACCGGCAGCGCTCCCGGCAAACCCAGGCATACCGGACAAGTTTGCGTGTTCGGTTCTTTGTGGAAATGATCAGCGCAACATCCACAAAACATCTTGCTTTTGGTTGCCAGCTCAACATGAATTTCGAGACCGATAAAAGGTCGATAACCACTCATCCCATCTCCTCAACTAAGGGCGGTCTTTTAAGATGCCAGTCGGTAACATCCTGATACGCTTGACCAACCTCAAACAATTTCTTTTCCGAAAACTGAGGCCCGATAAGTTGCATCCCCATTGGAATATTGTGCCAAAAACCGCAGGGCAGAGCCAACGCCGGCAAACCCGCCAGATTGACCGGACCAGTTACATAATCTTCTAAATAAAGTTTTAATTTTTCTTGTTCTTTTTCACCAATTTTACGGGGTTTTATCGGAACCACCGGCGCTAATAATGCGTCGAATTTAGCAAACGCTTTTTCAAAATCTTGCCGCAACAAGGTTCTGACTTTGCTCGCCCTAAGATAATAGGCATCATAATATCCGGCAGAAAGAGCAAACGTTCCCAGCATAATTCTCCGCTTCGCCTCCTCGCCAAACATTTCGCGCGCATGACCGAAACGTATACCATCAAAACGGGCTAAATTGGCGCTTACCTCAGAACTCATAATAAGGTAGTAAACCGGAATCGTATAGGCGGTGTTTGGAAGCGAAACTTCGTCGACTTCTGCTCCCAGATCAGTAAATTGCTGCGCTGCCTTTAGAATTAAGGTTTTGATTTCGGGATTTAATTCACGACCAAAATATTCCTGAGGAAGACCAATCTTCAATCCCTTTATAGCAGGATGGCTAAGATCTTGCAGATAGAAATCCACAGGTTTCCTGGAGCTGGTAGCGTCTAATGGATCATAACCGGCGGTTACTGAAAGTACCAGGGCGCAATCTTCCACGGTTCGGGTAAGATGTCCCATCGAGTCTAATGAGGAACCCATGGAGATTACTCCAGAACGGGAAACCCGACCGTAGGTGGGTTTTAAACCTACCAGATTGCAGTAGGAAGCCGGATTTCTAATCGATCCTCCGGTATCAGTTCCCATGGCCATCAAACAACCGCCAAATGCCACCGCTGCTGCCGAACCTCCACTTGAACCTCCAGCCACATACTCCAAATCCCACGGATTTTTAACCGACCCGAAATCGGAGTTTTCGCCGGTCGCTCCGTGGGCAAAGGCGTCACAATTAACCTTCCCCATGATTATTGCGCCCACCGATTCAAGCTTTTGAACCACGGTCGCTGAATAGGCAGGAAGATAATTATCAATGATTTTGGAAGCAGCAGTAGTCCGTAGGTTTTTGGTTGAATAAATATCTTTTAAGGCAACCGGTATTCCTGCTAGAGGGGGCAACTCCCTACCTTTGACTCTGTTGTTATCCACATCTTGAGCTTTTTTGAGCGCCTGCTCCTTATTAAGCGTAAGATAAGCGTTTATGCTGAGGTTATATTTTTCTATCCTTTCAAAACAAGCCCGTACAATCTCCTGGCAAGAAATTTTGCGTTTTTTGAAAAGATCGACCGTTTCTCGAATTGAATTGTCAACAATATCCATGGATCTTAGTTTTCCGGAAGAATCCCTTTTACTTTAAAATATCCTTTTTGGGTGTTGGGGGCATTTTGCAAAGCTTCCTTTTGGGTTAAACTGCAATGCTGCCTTTTATCGTCACGACAAGCATTTTTGATCCCCGTCGTTTGGTATGTTGCCTCAACGTCTTCCACCTGAACCTTTCCAAGCGTCTCAAAATGTTCCAGAATAGTTTCGAGTTGCCCTTGAAATTTATGTATTTCATTATCAGTAAGCGTAAACCTCGCTAATTTAGCAACCTGTCGAACTTTTTGTGGAGAAATCTTTGTTGTTTTCATACTTACATTGCCCTCAATCGTGCAACACGATCCGCGGCAGGCGGATGGGTGGAAAAAAGTTTATTTATTCCTCCTTTATAATCTTTCAAGGGATTGACGATATATAAATGAGCCGTGGCTTTGTTAGCAGCCTCCAAAGGTTCAGTGTCGGCGGAAATCTTTTCTAAGGCCCGCGCCAATCCTTCCGGATAGCGTGTGATTAAAGCTGCAGAAGCATCAGCCAGAAATTCTCTCTGACGCGACAATGCCAGTTTGATCAATTGAGCAAAAATGGGCGCCAAAATAGCCAGTAGAATCCCGATCAGCATAAAAACGGCTTGAGCTTGGCCGCCGCCGGAACTGCGGTCGCGTTTCCTGCCACCTCCCCACCACATCATACGGGTGAACCAGTCCGAAAGCAAAACTACAAAACCCACCAAAATCACTACAATCGACATTAAACGGATATCGTAATTTTTGATATGTGAAAGCTCGTGAGCGACAACACCTTCTAATTCTAATTTGTCCAATTTCTGCATAATCCCCGTCGTCAGGCAAATCACCGCATGCTGAGGGTCGCGCCCCGTTGCAAAAGCATTAGGAGCGGTATCTTCGATGAGATAAATTTTAGGCAAGGGCAGACCTGTCCCGATACACAAATTTTCTACTAAATTATAGATTTGAGGATTGTCTTCTTTTTTGATTTCCTTAGCTTGGGAAATAGCCAGTACAATTTTGTCCGAAAAATAATAACTCCCAAAACTCATAAATCCCGAGACAACCAATGCTATTCCCGCCCACGACCAACCATAACCTGAAGCTTCGCCGAAAACATAAGCCAGGACGGAAATGAATACTATAAATAAAATCATAATGGTGACGGTGCGACGCTTATTGGAATCAATTTCGGTATAAATAGTCATATTTAAAATTTAAAAGCTTGCCCTGAGCTAGGTC
>PFXB01000062.1:682-14342 GCA_002791435.1 candidate division WWE3 bacterium CG_4_9_14_3_um_filter_43_9 | reverse complement strand
CATATTAATATGCAAGAAGAAGATTATCCCAATCATTCCCATCAACGGCTATTGGAGGCCGTTTTGAAATTAAAAACCAAAGATGAGGCAACTCGCTTCTTCCGTGATCTATTAACCTTGAAAGAGCTTGACGAATTCGCCAACCGTTGGGAAATGGCAAAGCTGATTGATAAAGGAGTCCCCTACCAGAAGATCGCCCAAGAAATAGGCTGCTCAACTGCGACGGTTTCGCGCACGGCCCAATGGCTGAAACACGGCCTGGGCGGGTATAGGTTGGTGCTCGAGAGAATGAAATAGCATGATAACGACGTCCTCCCGAGGCTGAAACCCGTGGTTTTCCTGCTCACAAAATAAGACGAATAGGGGTTTAACATCTAAAATGACTGGTATAAAAAGCAAAACAAAATCGTATTTCACTTTAAATAGCAACTTATCTCCCTCGTTCCCCACGAGAATTTTTTCCATTTCTTTAAACCATCACCATCAATAAACCAACCCTTTTTAAAAAGGGTTGCTATCGGAGCTTAGCATAAAAGCTTTTAATGCGTTTTTGTGCTTAGTTTTGGTAAACAGACTAAAAGGAAAACTATGGAAAATCTCAATTACCTTGAAATTGATACGAACAAAATTCGTCGCAATCTCAGTTCTATCAGAAAAACGGTGAACAATACCGCAATAATGGCAATGGTAAAAGATAACGCCTATGGATTGGGACTTATCCCTATTGCTCGGGTGCTGGCTCAAAGTGGAGTAAACTTTTTTGGGGTTGCGACTATCCAGGAAGCACTCTCACTTAGGCAAGCCGGTATCGCGGGAACAATTGTTATCATGTGCGGCTGGTCGCCGACCATAATCGAGACAGCCATTAATAACGGGATTACTCTTGCTGTATTTACCCAAGCAAATTTTCAGAAAATAGACGAAATATCCCAAAAAATAGGTAAAAAAGCATCCGTATGGATTAAAGTTGATACGGGTCTCGGACGTCTTGGATTGCCTTATCTGAAGACTCTTAGTCTGGTTGTAAAAATTGCATCCGGCAAGGATATAAAAATCACCGGTCTTTATAGCACGCTTACCGAAGATCCTGCGTATGACCGTATTCAATTGCGCCGGTTAAAAAAAATCATTACCCTGATCGAAGCTCAAAATATTGCGATTCCAATTAAAAGTTTGGTCTCTTCGGCAAGCATTTTGTCACTTCCTGAAGGTTATTTTAATCTGGTGCGTGCTGGGATTATGTTGTATGGCATATATCCCTCTGACAATTTCGTACTGAAGCAAAAAATACCACTGCAACTTTCTTTTTCCTGGAAGACAAAAATCCTGCAAACCAAACGGGTTAAAAAAGGCGCGGCCCTGCTTTACCGTCGGGCCTTAAAAATAAACGGTGATGCGACAATCGCCGTACTGCCGGTGGGTTATACCGATGGACTTGATCCCAAGATCGTCAATGGAGGAAAAGCTTTGGTCGGCGGCCAAAAATATCCCTTTGTCGGTCTAGTCACGATGAATAATAGCTTTTTAAAGCTCGGTCGCGATTCTCCCGTCAAAGAAAATGATGAAGTGGTACTTATAGGAACGCAAAAAAATCAGGAAATTACCATTCGAGATATCTGTCAAAAAACGGGAAGAAGTCAATATCAGTTGCTGGGGATGATCCCAGAAAAAGTGGAACGCCGATATCTGGCATAACGACATTTGCACATTTCATATTTTATTACCTTCTCCCCTCCTTTAAGGGATTTTCCGATCTTTTAAAGGACGGGAGAAGGGTCCTCGGTACTCACCTCTTGGTCCCCAGCTCAATGAAAGGAGGCAACATCATGAAAGTGAAAGTTGTTCTGCGCGGCAGCAACACCCGCGGCCATGCCATTCGCGGCCATGTCGTGGGTCATGCTGTTCGCGGCCACGCAGTCCGCGGCCATAACGGCTAAGCGATAACCCGCCACTCGAGGACGAGACCGAGGATCGTCCTCTCCAAGCTTTTTGAGGAGAGAAGGCTATGGCACTGATCGGACTACCTCTCAAACATTTGGCGGTTAATACACCGCTGCACCTACTTGAGGATTGCGGCGGAGTTGCGATTCAGCTCAAACGCGAGGACTTGAATCCCACGGGTTCGGTCAAAGACAGAGTCGCGCCGGCTTTTGTTGACGATTTGGTGAAACGTGGAAAGCTTCACCCCGGGATGCGGATTGTGCTCGACAGCGGAGGAAACACCGCGCTCAGCGTTGCCCATTACGCAATCCCGCAGGGATATTGCGTTACAGCCTGCGTTCTTGACGTCTATAGCCAAGCTGCCAAGGACAGGTTACGCGATCTCGGCGTCGAAGTTTTTGAGGTGCCGCACCTGCTTCCCGAATGGGACCCGGAAGGCCGCAAGGGAAAAGCGTATGAGCTCTCCCAGGAAGCGGGTTCATGCTATCTTGATCAATACAACAATCCGGCGGGTTTCCGTACTGTTCGGGATATTTTGGGACCGGAAATCTGGCGGCAAACTCAAGATGACCTGACCCATCTTGTCGCCGGGTACGGTACCGGAGCCAGCTTGCTCGGAGCAGCATCCTACCTTAAACGACGAGATCCAAAGATCCGGATTGTCGCCGTTCAACCGCGCGGTTCTGTGCTCGATCTTTTCGTTGCCTTTGAGACGGTCCGGAACCAACCGCTTGAGGCGCAAGTCGCTGCCTTGCAGCCGATTATCGGAATGTATCAGGCATTGGGGATGCAGGTTGATATGACGGTGAATCCTGATGCTCCGCCAAACGAACGGATTGAGGTAGAGCTTGACATCACCCGCATGTGGCACATCGACGGCATCGGCATAACCCTACTTACCAAGCTGTCACAAAGATATCTTCCCCTCATCGATGAGGTGCTCACTGTTGAGGATGAAACAGCGTTTGAGGAAACGCGTCGGCTTCACGCGCAAAACATCTTGGTCGGCGGCAGCAGCGGCGCAGCAGTCGTCGGCGCGAAAATCGTGGCTGAAAGGCTCAAGCGAGAACACGCCCGGGGTTGTATCGTGGTCATCACTCCTGACGAGTGGACGCGTTCGAGAGAGAAAGTCTATATTTCTTATGATAAAAGCTGAGGTGAGAGACACAAAAGGGGGAGCCGTTTTAAAGTCTGATGAGTCTTCGGGTTAAGAGAAACCCATCAGAACGACTCCCCTTTTCCATTCTAGCAAAAGAGGGTCTTTTTGTCGCCAAGAGGATCGCCCTCTCTTTTTCGCTATTCGAAAAATCGACTTCGGAGCGTCTTTTTGGTATGGTCTAGGGTAAGGAGGATATGAATCTTTTATGGATATCAGAAAAGTAAAGAAAAGCTATCCTAACGAATGAGTTTTAGCCAAAATAATTGAAGAGGATAAGCTTCATAATCCTAAAAAGTGGCATTTTTATGGTTGTTTTGAAATTCAACCTTCAAACATCAGTGATCGTGGTCAAAGCAAAAATTAAAGTCCGCAGGACGATTGTTGCCTCGCTGGCTCTTGAAACTGGGGCGACATTTGTGATGCTACCCTTTAATTACTACCGACTTTTTTTGGTTCTTTTGGTGTTTGTTTAACTTCACTTTTAACTTCTTGTTCAGCTCCGCTTGGGTGTATTTTTCTGTCTACCGCCAAACCTAGGGCAAAACCGCCCAAAACCGAGGCTCCGACTGCTACGGCTAATTTTCCTGCACTCATTTTAAATCCTTCTTCGCTTAATACCGTACCTGTAAGGGCCTCAAAGGTTGTTCGCAGAGCGTCAGGAATTTTCCTTAAATCAAGTTCTTCTCGATCTGGAAAAGCCTCTTTATTAGTTATTCTTTCCCGTTCATCAGCAGAAATCGTCCCTATAGAAGATGTTGCTCCAAATAAAGCCTCCGATTGATCACCCTTTAATTTGTTTACGGCCTCGGCTAAAGCAAAGGCTAGCGCAAAATTTTCTTCTGTTCCTGGAGCTATATTATCACCCAAGGTTTCAACGTCAACCCATTTTTCGCCATTCCAGATACTTAACCATTCATGACTCATTACGTTTCTTAATTCAGAACCGTTGTTTACATAACCCATATTAATCCTGCAAGGAACTCCAACTTCACGCAATACCGAAAGGGCCCCAGCTGAAGAGACGTTGCAAATCCCGCGTGCTGTATTAACAACATGAGAAAGAATATCCGAAATTCTTGTACCCAAATACTGCAACTCTAAAAGAAAACTTCCATCATACACAAATTTCTTTCCCCAAGCACCAAGAGCCAAAGCTGCTTTGTCGGTTGAGGATAGATCCGGATTATCTCTTACTTGGGTAATAAAATCTTTCCAGTCTTGTGTTAATCCGGAAAGATCACCTAAAAATTTGGCTGTATCAGTTTCTGTTGGAGGATTTTTTCTCCAGGCTTCGTTTTCTTTAGCAGTATAAAATGTAATCGGACCGAAACAACGCGCTTGATATTCACCGGTTCTTTGATCTCTGGCAAATTGAGTCCTGGCTCCTGAATACGCAAGAACTTTCTCTCCGGCTCTGATAGGCACTCTCGGTGAACCTAGAGCAGGTCCTACCAAATTAACTCTAGTCATGAAATCTTTTGGCATTTGGTTTGATGCTATTTGTGGAATCTCCTCTGCAACTGAATTATCCTCACTTTTTTTCCAACCGATGGATCCTATAAGCAATAAAGTTGGGGTATCCAAGACACCTGTCCGAAAGTAACCATCACAAGGGATGTCTGGATATAAACTTTCGACTTTAAAATCTGGCGGATAAATAACCAATCCCAGTCCGGAGAGCAATTCTATTCCAGGGATAGCTGCTGTCACGGGCATACTAACGCCTTGTAGCCTTGGACCTATGAGTGTTTGTACCAACCCTCCTCCGACGTATACACCGGCCACTGTAGCCGCTCCCTTTAATAGTTGCCTCCTGCTGACATGCGGAGGGCGTGGAGTGAAAGCCTCCTTCCAATCAAACTGCCTTAAATTGTCAGCCAGTCTTTTATAACCATCCCTTATGCTTCTCGACCATTTATCTGCAGGCAACCCTTTCCAAATGGTTTCTGCCAAGTATGCTGCTGGGTTTTTTCTAAAAATTTCAATCATTCTCTGTTCCTCTTCTCTCGTTTCCCGAAGACGCCTTAATTCCTCATCTTGTTGTCTTTTCTGCTCTGCTAAAGCTTGTAATTGTTTTAACACCTCTCTTCTTTGCCCCTCCAAGTCCTGCACTTGTCTGGACTTTTTTTCTAATTTGTCCTTTCTTACCAAAGCGGCTTGTTTTGTTTCCCATGCTTTTTGCAAACGGGCGGCCAGCGTTTCATATCTTCTGCTTGCTTGTGCTAAGGTTTGGCCACCTAAAGTAAGTTGAGTACCCTCAAAATCGGCTGAACCGCCAGAGGCATCATACTCGGTGGTCTTTAAAGTGTGATCTATAATTCCTGGCCTATCATGAAATCCGTATTGTTCATAGTCAAAAACCGTTCTTTTTCCGCGGCTTTGGGAGATTAAAGAAGTCACTCCGATACCAGGTGTTTTAGTCGCAGCCATTAAAATATCCAAAACTTTGGCTTCCATTCCTGGCCTTCTGGATTTAAATCCGTTGATCGTTATATCTGTTGGAAATGTTATTACAATTTTAGGTTCTCCGCCTGACACAGAAACTGATATTTTTGCGCCTTTCACTTCACCCAAGCTTAAAAATGCTTCTGCAAAAGGAGGAATAGAATCAACGTAAACCTCACCTAAACCACCCACCTTTTCTTTTTTGGTGATTTTTAATACATCGGCGCCATCTCTGATTCCGCAAGCCCTCAGAAAGTTATAAAGCCCGTCTCCTGCTACTCTGATTGGAACAAGCTCTTCACCGCCCACTCTTTCTAGAGACGGATCCATGGTCACGGCCGCATTACCATAACAGTCCACCCAGGCTTTTTGTACGGCTGAGGATACTGCTGGTTTAACGCCCGTTCTTTCCGGAAGGATGCTTCCAGTAGCCTCTCTGGGTTGAATATAACTCGTTCTTTTCCGTGCTTGATCAATGGCTCTAAAAAGCCTTTCAAATACTTCTGGATCTTCACAGTTGGCTAAGACTCTTGTTACAATACATCCGGCACTTCCTCTTCCTTCTAATTCGTCACTGGCGATGCCTCTTCTTACTCTAAGAGATGGATCTGTAGCATCTGCAAAACCCTCGATTGCCCAGGGTAAAACGAAATAATCCCAAGAATTTGTTGCGACAGCTTTTTTATCACAAAAAACGACCGGCAATATTCCTTCGAATTCAACCGTCCCAGCATCAAGTAGCTCAACCATGCCCTTGTCAACTGCTTGGGTGTAAGGAGTTCCTGCCTTCGGCAGCACAGGAACCAATCTCGCTCTTTTATAGCGTGGATTTGCTTCTAAATACCTTTGGGGAAGTCTGTTTAATGACCCGACTATTCCTGGCGGAGGTTTTAAAATTCTAAAAATAGTATAGTTTCTTTCACCCTCCTCCCATTCTCCGTCAACCGTTAAAACCCGAGTTCTCCCTGTCGTGGTAGGCATTAATCTGGTTTGACCTATCCAAGGATGGCCTTGATAATTTGATTCTATCTCAACCGGAACACCTAATGAGGCCAAGTATGTCAAACTGATAGTTGTGCCTCTGCCGTGACTTCCCTGTCTTCTTCCGGACCTATCATATTGATCCCCTTCTCTTGTCCCGCTATGGAAAATGACCAGATCTTCGGGCGATAAACCCGGACCGGTGTTATATATTTCAAGCGCCTCTACCCCGCGGGTATCACAGGGTGACCCGTCAAAAACCTGCCTTTGAACTTCACCTTGCCCGTCAAGTTTTAAAACCAACACCCGAGGGGGAGGATCAGCCAGTCCCCAGTCACATGCTCCTTGGACAAACTCATAAAGGCAGGCCGGCTTCCCGGCTTTTTCTTCGCTGGCCATTGTCATAACTTCTTCCGTACCTATCCCTGCAGAACTAATTTCATTTATTCTTTCACCCGGCGGATATTTAATTTCTGGACCTGGATTTTCCATTGGTATTTTCCCTCTAATGTTATATAATAATATCATGTTCCTTTAGATTTTATAAAGGAGAAAATTTTATGCCAGGTATGACTCGAAGAGAATTTTTAACTTATGCAACTGCTGCAGGTTTCTTTGGAGCCGCGGTCGTAGCGGAAGCTTTGGCGCTTTTCAGGCTTAATAAAAAAGAAGGATCTAATGATCTAGTAAATATTTATGATCTAAATGATTTGTTAAAACAACGGCCGGATTTAGCCGAAACTCCAGCTTATCAAGAATTGGTAGATAATTTTGGGCAGGAGATTATGGATCAGGCACAATTGGTCGAATTAACTCCTCCAGAAATAGGAACTGCTGTTGATTTAACACTTCTTGATAGATCTGATCCAACCGCTTATACACCCTTTTCTGCAAAGGCACAACAGACAGTTTTTGTGCAAAACGCTGCTGATACACGTCTATCAAATTCTCAACAGAGCGAAGGCCTCGTTTTGGGTTCAGAGTCACCCATAGCAGCTGTCCACACTGTTCCTGCTCGCGGCGGGGCTGTTCTACGATTTCACCCAAGCGGAAAAACTGAAGATAAAAGCAAACGAAGGGTTCCTGAGGCTCGAATGGGTGTGCTGGCGACACCACAGCCAACTGATGCCAACCAGCTACTTTACCTGGTTGCGCCAAACTTCGAACAAATTGTAAGTGCAACCTCGGGTCAACCGCACTATCCGCGCTTAAATGAAGTAGATATTAGATAAATCCCATGCTAAAACCTCAAAAACTTTCCGGTTTTCGCGACTTCTTTGCCGAAGATGTTAGAATTCGCGAATATGTGATCGGCGTCTTCAAAAAAGTCTTTGAAAAATACGGTTATGAGCCCCTGCAAACTCCCGCCTTGGAATACACGGAAATTTTCTCCGGTGAAGCCGGCGAGGAGGCGGAAAAGCTTTTTTACCGTTTTACCGACAACGGCGGCCGTGATGTTATGTTGAAGTATGAAGTCATGATTTCCATGTGCCGGGCGGTGGCGGAAAATATAGCCAACATTCCCCTGCCCTACAAACGGTACCAGATTCAAAACGTCTGGCGCGCGGAAAAACCGCAAAAAGGCCGGTTCCGTGAATTTACCCAATGTGATGCGGACACTATCGGCAGCGCTTCCGTTCTTTGCGACGCTGAGTTTATCCAAATGGGTATCGAAGCTCTGCAAACGCTCGGGTTTAAAAAATTTAAAGCCCAAATCAGCAACCGCAAGCTTTTGAACGGTATCATCAAGTACGCCGGCGGAAATGAACAAAATTTTATTCCGATTTGCCTTTCAATTGATAAACTACCCAAAATCGGAGCGCAGATGGTTAAAAAGGAGCTTTTGGAAAAAAGGAAAGTTGGAAAAGAAGTAGTCGATAGAGTCTTGGATGTTACCGGTTCTTCTGACGATACTTCTGCCTTAATCCAACGATTTCGGTCAAAATTAAAGGATATTCCAACGGCCGTGGAAGGACTGAATGAATTGGAACAGATTTTTGATTATCTAAAAACCGCCGGGATTGATCCCCAATTCTATCAATTTAATCCCTGCATTGCCCGCGGTTTGGCATATTATACCGGTCCGATTTGGGAATTTGAAGTTGAAGATGGTCAAGTCGGCTCAGTTGCCGGCTGCGGGCGCTATGACAATACTATTGGCCGTTTTCTGGGAAAGAAAATTCCCGCCACCGGCGGTTCTTTCGGAATCGAAAGGATTATTGAAGTAATAAAAGACCGTAAAATGATTACCCTGCCGGCTACACCAACTCAAGTCTTGGTTGCCCTCTTTGATAAAACTACTTTTTCTGAATCGCTAAAAACGGCTAATTTTTTGCGGAGCAAAGGAATTTCGACCCTGCTTTATCCTGAAACTGATGCTCTGCAAAAGCAACTGAAATACGCCAGTTTAAAGCAGATCCCGTTTGTTGTTCTTGCCGGTCCTGACGAAATTAAGTCCGGCAAAATAGCGCTTAAGGATCTGCGCTTGGGTAAGCAAAAATTAATCTCTCTCAAAGATGCCGTCAATCTTATCCAAAAAACATGATTGTTACCGGATTGGTGTTGATATTGACGACACCATTGCCGACTCAACCGAGTATTGGCTCAAACGCCTCAACCGTAAGTTTAATACTAAAATCACCCGTGAAAACCTGAAAGGCTATGATTGCACGAATGATGCCGGTATGAACTACCACGGCTAAAGCCGTGGTATCCCCCCCGCCGAATTCCTGCCTCGCCGGCAGGCGGGGGCGGGTCGGCGAGTTCGAAATCATTCGATTCATCCACGTCCGCCAACCGGCGGACCGTGGTCTTCTCGAACGATTATAAACGCCAAAGAGGCTTTAGATTATATAGCCGATTAAAAACAAAGTGTCGGGTTTGACAAACAAGCGTATTTACACCTTCGAGGTGTAGCCGCAGACGCAACACCACCTCGAAGGTGTTTGCAACGAAACTGTCATTTTGTTTTGCGGTTGCTATATAATCAAGCTAACCTTTCTGCCTTCTTTTCATCAGGAAAACAAACCCATACCTTACTCTTTAGAAACACTTAGCAGGCTACGTCAAGCTGGACATAAAATTTTCTTCGTCTCTTGCCGGCAAACCGCTATTAAACATCACACTTTAGACTGGCTTAAAAAATACGGATTTTGGGAAATCGCATCCGGTGTTTTGCACCGCGATGAATGGAAGCTACATCTTGATTTTAAGCGTGAAATTACTCAAAAACTGAAGCTCGATTTTTTTATCGATGATTCTTTAGATCATGCAAGATATATTGCATCGTCAACCACAACTGTCTTCCTGCTCAAAAAACCCTGGAACCAAAATGACGCTTTGCCTCACGTTGTCAGAGTAAAAAATTGGCCTGCCATTTTGAATTATTTTAAGCGCTTGGTTGAGCACGCAAATAAGCCGCTTCATCCCTTAAAGCTCTCGCAGCTTCTAAAACCGCACGATACACGTTTCTATAGATAGCTTCTTCTCGGCTAAATCCTAAGTTTTGAGCTTCTTCAGCTTGACCATACAGTTCTTGTGCAATGCCGTCAAGACGACCAGCTAATTCTTCATCCCAATAAGCGTTTTGGTTAGGATCATTTGCATTGTAACTCATAGATTCCTCCATCTACTTTTACTTTAGATTTATCATAGTCCAGAATTTTAATATTGCAAAGACTTTTATTGAAAAAATTGAGATGCAGCAATTTATACTCCCGAAGTAAATTACCGCGATTCTTCGGATTTGAAGATAAAGACATAGGGGTCCATCCATAGTTGTAAGATTGACTTTTCTTTATTTACCAGCAAAATTATGCTATATTTAGCAAAGAAGTTATCTTGAAAAATTCACAATTTAATCTTGAGGAGATTCTTATGGAAGAAAAACTAACCGAAAATCAACCATTAATCAAACCTCAATCTTCGCACATCCCTTACTGGATTATCTTTTGTGCCTGACTGTTTGGGGCAGTTATCCTCTTACTTGGTGGAGTTATGATGGGCTATATTACCATCAAACCCCTTCGGCTCAATATTATCACTGAAAACGAAACCACTGATTCGGCAACGGTAAACGATGAAACTAAAGATTGGGCAACCTACAACAGTACTACTTTCCAACTTACTTTGAAATATCCAAAGAGTGCAAATTTATCAAAAAGTGAAGAATCCAAAGATGCTGGTGGTACAAGCACTTTGAGGTTTGACATAAGTAAAACTTATCCTGCTTCTACTTTACAAATTTCATTTGGATCAGAAGTTGAAAAAGAACAAATAAAAGGATTCTTCAACAATCACTCCTTTACTGAAGAAAATACTACTATTGGAGGTAAACCAACTTGGTTGGTTAAGGGTAATCTCCAAATGGCTAATGGTTTAGATTATTATGCCGAATATCTATTGATCAATGGTGGTAATAGTTTTTATGAATTCTTTTGGTGGGATAATACCGACCAACCCTACACAGAAGATTTCCATAAACTATTAAAGACGGTCAAATTCACCGATCAAAGCAACTCAACCAATCCAACCGAAAATTTAGATGTTGATGGGTTTGTTAAAAATTTTGAAACCCTCCATCAGTCCAGAAAAGCCTTAGAAGTGTTGGCTCTATTTACCCCCAGCAGTAACTGAAAGAGAGATAAATACCTACGAATTTCTTTCGGGAGAAGTGGACGGTCTGGCACCAAGACTATATAATACCCAAACCTCAAATTACCAGGTATTGTCTTATAAAGACACATCGTCTTCTGCTGAAAAAACTGGATATATAGTAACCGCAAAACAAAATGTCGGATTTTCGTTATGTCATCCCGACCGAAGTGGAGGGATCCCTTCGTGTGGAGTAAGGGATTCCTCTCCGCCGGCTGGCGGATCGGAATGACAAATTGTTTTAACATTGCTATACTATTTATATTACCGAAAATAGAAAGTATTACGATAATACAAAAGGAGCCTGGAACGATCCGCGGGATGTTAATTTGATTATGAGGGTTGTAAACGTCGGTAATCAATGGAAAATTGATAGTTTTTCTTTGGATATTGACTCGTATAAATATTCAGGATTAGCTTACGGATCGTAAAAAATTGACAAAATCAAAAACGAATAGTTGCATTTCCCAGGCAGTATCTCTATAATATGATTTCGTTTAAAGAAAAGTTTTCATGAAAAAAGACATTCACCCAACTTATTACCATGACTGTAAAGTTACCTGTGCTTGCGGCAATACTTTTATTACCGGTTCGACCAAAAAAGAAATCCGGGTAGAAATTTGTTCGGCCTGCCATCCCTTTTTTACCGGTCAGCAGAAATTTATTGATACCGAAGGCCGGGTGGATAAATTCATCCGTCTGCGTAAAGAGGCGGAGGCTAGACAAAACGAACTCAACGCCAAGATTGCGAAACGCAAAGCTAAAGATGCCGAAAACACAAAAGAAGAGCGCCCCAAATCTCTGCGCGAAATGCTCCAACCCCACCGCTAGCAATCTAATTTTCCCTAAGGTGAATGGACAATGAGAAAGCTTAATTTTAAATTTCTAATCTAATGTTACAATGTTTAAACAAGGCGAAATTTGGCATCTTCTTAATTTTCTCTTGTTTCTGCCAGATGCCAGTTGCCAGAAGCCGGTAGCTATCTACGTTTTGACTGTTGAAAAATTTTGCATTTTTAATTTTAAATTATTAAGATGTATCACCAAGATTTCTTAAACCAACAACTGAAAAACCTCGAGGCTGAAATTGCCAACAATGAAAAGTTATTAAACGATCCGGAACTGCGCGACTTAGCCCGGCTTGAGATTGAAGAATTGAAAAAACAGAAGGAAAAAATGTATGTCAACCTCAATCACAAAAACACTGATTCACCGCTTGACAGCCCAACCCGGAAAGTTATTCTCGAAATTCGGGCCGCGGCCGGAGGCGAAGAAGCCGGTCTTTTTGCCGCAGACCTTTTACGCATGTATCAGAAGTATGCTGAAAACCGGAAATGGAAGTTTCAACAGGTTTCGAAAACCTCCGGTGGAATTGGAAATATTAAAGAGGTGATTGCCACCATCTCTGGTCAGAAAGCTTATGAAAGATTGCAGTTTGAATCCGGAGTTCACCGTGTACAAAGAATCCCGCAAACTGAGTCTGCAGGCCGAATTCATACCTCAACCGCCACGGTCGCGATTTTACCGTTTATCGAAGAAAGAGACTTTGAGATTAAACGCGAGGATTTAAAGGTGGATTTTTACCGTGCCGGCGGGCATGGCGGGCAGAATGTTAATAAAGTTGAAACAGCGGTCAGAATTACTCACCTGCCTAGTGGAATAATCGCAACCTGTCAGGATGAACGAACTCAAATCCAAAACCGCTTGCGCGCTATGGATGTTTTACGCTCACGTCTCTTCCAACTGCAGAAAAAAAATAAACAGGAAAAATTGAATGCCAAGCGCTTTAGCCAAGTCGGCGCCGGAGAGCGAAGCGAAAAAATCAGAACCTATAATTTTCCGCAAAATCGAGTGACCGATCACAGATTTGGCAAATCTTGGCATCAACTGGAAACGATTCTGGACGGCGATCTTGACGAAATTTTAGAGGCTTTAAAAACCCTTAAAGATAAAGCTAAAGATTAAACTCTCCAATTACTCTCTCGACAACCCTGCGGCAATGGACGATTCTCACTAACTCCAAGGCTTTTTCTTTATCAAACCAGCCGGCTTGATAAAACTCTCTTTTATCAAACTTAAACTCTGGGGAATTATTAAATTTCACCAGATACCATAAATCCCAGTGAGTTTTACAGGGAGATTTAGGCCTTTCTATTCGAGTAATAGTGATGTCAAAAAAACGAGTTTCTTCTGCGTCGAGTGTATAATCCAGCTCTTCCGGAAATTCCCTTCTGACGGTTTCTTGAGGCGTTTCTCCCGGTTCAATATGCCCGCCGGGCGGAATCCAAGCCTGAGCTTTGATGTGATGACCTAAATATAAAAGTTTGTGATTCATGCTCAAGGGTAAAAAGAAGGTGGAAAAGTGGTCAGGCATATTATCGGCGCGTATCAAACCTTCATTATTGTGCAGTCTGTCCCAAAACTGCTGCCAAATGGCTTGGTCAATCACCGCTTGATTTTTCAGCTTCAAAAGTTCCTCTT
>PFXB01000062.1:0-625 GCA_002791435.1 candidate division WWE3 bacterium CG_4_9_14_3_um_filter_43_9 | reverse complement strand
GCGAGTATCCGCCAACCGGCGGAGACGAAGCAATCCCGTCGCAATACTCTTTCCCGCGGGATCGCCCTCCGCCGACTCGGCGGATCGCGATGACGATTTTCTTTGGGACTGTATTACAGGTTTCTATCGGTTCCTATTTAGAGTAATCTAGTCTCCAAATCCTTCCATCCCGGATTTATCTTTTCAATCAAATCAATTTTCTTTTTCCGGGAACCAGCCTTTATTTGTTTTTCTCTTTTTATTGCTTCTACAATTGTCTCAAAAACTTCATAGTAAACAAGTTTATGAACATTGTATTTTTGCGTAAATCCATTAACAACTTTGTTTTTATGCTCCCAAATACGCTTTATCAGATTGTTTGTGACTCCGGTATAGAGAACGGTATTTCTTTGGTTGGTAAGGATATAGATAAATCCCTGTTTATTCATCTATGGTGTTTTTCCGTCATTGCAATCCCCGACTAGTTTTAAGTGTTTTTCCACCGGATCACTTAGTCCTCCGATTCGAAGGACTCCTCATGATGACGCCTCTAACGCTCGTCATTGCGAGTATCCGCCAACCGGCGGAGACGAAGCAATCCCGTCGCAATACTCTTTCCCGCGGGATCGCCCTCCGCCGACTCGGC
>PFXB01000063.1 GCA_002791435.1 candidate division WWE3 bacterium CG_4_9_14_3_um_filter_43_9 | reverse complement strand
CGCGCACGCACCCTTCGGAAGCGCGGGCAATGCTTTCCAAAATACCATCATCAACTTGGACTCGCTCTTGGCTTAAAATATATTTCAATCTCTCCACCATCTCTCTCTTTGATATTTTTTTAAAATCAAACCTCTGACAGCGGGAAATTATTGTCTGGGGAACTTTGTGTATTTCGGTTGTCGCTAAAACAAAAATAACTCGAGCCGGAGGCTCTTCAATGGTCTTTAAAAGAGCGTTAAAAGCCGAAGTGGAAAGCATGTGCACTTCATCTATGATAAAAACTTTATATTTTCTTTTGGAAGGGGAAAATTTCGCGTTGGCGACAATATTCTCGCGGACATTATCCACACCGGTATGCGAAGCCGCGTCAATTTCCACAATATCCAAATCCCGTCCGGAAGAAATTTCCTCGCAAGAATTGCACTTGCCACAAGCCTCCGCTTCCCCCGGCTTTCTATTCTCGCAATTTATCGCTTTTGCCAATAGCCTTGCGATAGTCGTTTTTCCAATGCCTCTCGGCCCGCAAAAAAGATAGGCATGAGCGATTTTATCGGTCTCAATTTCATTTTGAATAGTAATTTTAACATGATTCTGATTAGTGATTTCTTTCCATGTCTGCGGTCTGTATTTTCTATATAAAGTGGTGGACATAATTGCTTGTTAATTGAGGTATCTTAGCCTATTTTAGGTTGGAAGTCAAAACAGTTTAAATTTCAAAATCAAAAAAACGTCTGTCATTTCGAGCTTGTCGAGAAATCCCATAATACTTCTTTAGCCGAGATGTGAGATCCCTCGACAAGCTCGGGATGACGAGTTGAGGTAGTTCGTTTTAAATAAGACTGATCTATCTTTGGTATGAGCTTTGACATTTGAACTTAAAAAGGTTGCTCCCCAAGGACAACCTTTTACTAAAAATCAGCTTCAAAATAAATAATCAATACTATAACTTTTTAATAATATTCTCCACCGCCGCCCATTTACTCGGTGTGCTCTTGGGGATAAGAATAATCGCCTCATCGCCAACAACCGCCCTAAAATAAGTGACTGGCGATGCCAAAATCTTCCACTTTTTTTCTCCAACTGTAACACAATATCCTCCGTCAGTTTCGCTTTGTTCTAATTTTCCAATTACCCTTGCTCTTTCAATCGGCCAGATTTGTTTAAAAAGAAATCTTCCCTTTTCATCTATCGTCAGTTTTAGAATATCGCCTTCCACTAATTTTGATTTTGAAGAGTAGTTCGGCGGAACAATATATTCCTTGCCGTCTTCGCCAATCATATTTTGCCCGTCAAAGACTCCTTCCAAAATTCTTTCCCCCTTGTCGCCCAAAGCAACAGCGCCCTCGCTTTCCGCGCTCTCATCTTTTTTATCGCCGTCTCCCTTAATGTTTACTTCCGGAAAAACAATTTCATCTTTTTCCAAGCGTTGGCTATAGTTTTCTCCCCTTTCCGCAGATTCTTCTCCCAAAAGATAACTAATCCGTTTTAAATTATTTTGTGTCTCCTGTATAACTTTTTTGATCAGCTCCACTTTGTCTAAACTTAAAGAAACTTCAATGTCTTTTAAATCTACCTCTTCTTTTTTTTCACTAGCTTCTTCTCCTTCATAAAAAAATTTATCGTCAATGACGCTTTTTTCTTCTTTTATTTCTCCCGAGTCTTCGTTTGATAAATTTTTAGGATCGTTAAAATTGATAAAAAAATTTTGGTTTTGGTCTGACATATTTTTTGTTTTTGTTTTATCACGCCAAAGCTTAGCGTCGGCGGATTTCATCACGCTGTAGCTTCTTGCCTTGCCGTAGCCTTAGCGAAGGCAGTAGCGTAGGCGGATTTCATCTTGCCGTAAGCCCCCCGCTCTATTTGAATATCCAATATCCAACCGCAAAGTCTACATTCCCTTTTCTCCATAGAGCGGTCCGGATGTTCTTTCCGGTTCGCCGAGTCTTGTTCTTTCGGCGATTTCCGCCTCCACAATTCTTCGGTCACGGCCGTATTTTAATCTTGATAATTCCTTGATCGCTTCAGCTATTTCGCGATTTCCTTTTTCCGGAGGATAAACTTGCATATTAAAGGCCCTTGAGGCGGTATTATCTATCAAGAGTTTAGTGTAAGCCGTATATTTTTCAATATTTAAAACATCATATTCATTAAAGACGGGCGCGAATTCTTTGGCGATTGTCTCCGCGTCGTCAACGCCGATTCTAAAGGCAATCATGGTGCCGGCATTGCCAAAAACAGCGTCGCGAATCTCGGTTTTATTATCTTTGACCAATTGTCCAATATATTGATGAGCGATATTTAAGCATAGGCGATATTTTCTCGCTTCTGAAAGAATAGTGGCGATACTTTCGGTAATGAAATTTTGAAACTCGTCAATGTAAAGATAAAAATCATGCCTTTCTTCTTCAGGTATATCCGTTCTCCCCATAGCGGCCATTTGCAGTTTTGAAACAATAATCAAACCGAGCAAATTACTGTTTACTTCGCCGGTCTTTCCCTTCGCCAAATTAACCAAAAGTATTTTCTTTTTATCCATTACCTCGCGAAAATCAAAACAGGAATGATTCTGACCAATAATATTTCTCATCATTTCATTTTCCACAAAACGGCCGACTTTGGAAATCAAGTAGCCAAACATTTCTGATTTATGAAAATCCGATGTCTTGGCCACTTCTTTTTCCCAATAGGCGCGCACTATCGGATCTTTTACTTTAACGAGCCAGGCTTTTTGGAAATCCGGATCGGTAATCATGCGAGGAATTTCAGCCAGAGTTCCCGGATTTTCAATATCAGCCATCAATGTCAACATTACATTCCTCATGGTATGTTCAAACATCGGACCAATCATTTCCGGCGGAAAAAGTCTGTAGAAAATAGCAACCATTTCTTGAGCGGCAAAATCTTTTTGATTTTCATCGCTAGCTTCAA
>PFXB01000048.1:322-2983 GCA_002791435.1 candidate division WWE3 bacterium CG_4_9_14_3_um_filter_43_9 | reverse complement strand
GCCGAAAGAGTATTTTATGGAAAAAGGTCAGATCTATCGCTGCAGCATCTGCGGCAATATCGTGGAAGTTTTACACTTTGGTGGAGGAATCCTGGTCTGTTGCGGCAAACCCATGGAGCTTTTGCAAGCCAAAACAGAGGATCAGGGTATGGAAAAACACGTACCGGTTATTGAAGAGGTTGAAGGCGGAGTAAAAGTCAAAGTCGGTTTGCTTCCACATCCGATGGAAGAAGGGCATTATATTGAGTGGATTGCGATTTGGGTTGACGGCAAGATCGATCGGCAGTTTCTAAAGCCGGGAGACGCTCCGGAAGCCTTTTTTGCCGTGAAAGCTGAAGACATCACCAAGACCTTGGAATATTGCAACGTGCATGGATTGTGGAAATCACGGTAAGCTAGCTTGCGGTTAGATAAAGATCAAGGATCAGCTGTAGAAATTATACAAAGCTGGAGTTCTCGACGGAGTTTACCCTGATCCGCCAGCTGGCGGAGAAGGGCTCGAACAGTAAATCTTATTCTTCGACTAACCCCGCCAAAGGCGGGGGCATGGAGAAGTGCAGAATGCCTCAAGCCAACTTTTGCCATTCTTGGCGGAATTTTTCTTGGAGATCCTGCTGGAGCTCTGCATGCCATTTCTCATCGTAGTCGGGTACGAGCTTGTTCACGACCGCACACGGTTTTCTTTCCGGGCAAAAACCTAGTGTTTGGCATTTGGGTTTGATCATATCGGCCAAGTATCCCAAACCCTGCTTTTGCAGTTCTTTTTTGAGTTCTTGAATCTCCCAAAGCGTCAACTTATGTAACTGTTCTTCAGCAGTAGTACAAGCTCGAGTTGGGTAGTATCCGGAAATAAGATTATACAGATTATATTCTTGTAAAACATCCACTCTGATTCCTCTCGGGATAAGAAAGATCGCATCGCGAGGCTTAATATCCATGCGCCTTAGTTTTTCGTAAGCCTTCAGAGTGGAAAATGCTTGTTGAATCCATCTGAATAAAATATCCTTCTGTGTACGAACCAAATCAGGTACAGAAAAAACTTGATCGAATTTGGTTATAAGCTCGGAAGTAATGTTTCCGTTTTCGATCGAACGAGCGTTTTGAAAAAAGATTTTTTGCGCTCTTTCAATAGCGTAATAGATTGAATCCACGGTCATGGGAACGGTTCGATGTCTCTTTTTGTCTCCCCAAACCCTCCAGGAAACATTAGAAAGAACGCGCACAAAGGCAGCCAAACCAAAATCTCTGACCAATCTCTGTCGTTCTAAAAGCAGCCCAAACCACTCTTTTTTAAATCGGGTTTTATTTTGAACTAAATTTCTTAATTTTTGATCAAGATCTTGGAGAGATTTTTTTAAGTCGGGATGGTCGTCGACCGAGTAATCAACGATTTTTGTGAGTTGGTTTGCGTTTGTATTTTCCCGCATAATTCTAGCCAAATTAGTATTTTGTGGATTCTTAAAGATGTTGGGATATGGATAGATGCTTGAAGGTGAGACAAAACGGGTAAAATACAAAAGATCAGCGCCCAATTTTTTTAATTCCGATTCAATGGTTTGTAGTAAAAGTCCAACTTCTTCTGGCATCCATTCTTTTTCGAGCTCATATTCTCTTTTAATAGCTAAAATAGATTCGATAGAAAGGGAAAAAATGCCTGTTCCATAATGTCCATATTGGAGTATTTTACTAACATAATCTTTAGGTAAACCTTTGGCGAGAAGTTCATTAAAAAGATTGATGGTTTGTTCTGATTCCTCAAGATAGAGTTTTTTGGCCTGTGGTTTTTTGGCAATTTCAGTTGGGATAACAATGTCTTCCAGTGTTACACCCGTTCTTCTGCCGGAATGCATTAAGGCGGAAGCAAAAGGAAGGCCGGTTAGAGCTGAATCGATAAATTTACTCGCTTCGTAGTTAAATGATAAAACCGGAGTGGTGGCCACGGAAGCATGACCTTTAAGCGATGAGTTCTGAAGGATTTTCTGAATTTGTTCTGCGAAACTTTTATCCTTTTGGAGTGCTTCTTCTTTAAGTTTCTGGATAGACTTTCCTTTGAAAGTCATCAGTGCCGAGAGTGCCGCGATGGATTGAGGATCAAATCGGCCGGTTTCGTCTTCATAGCCGGGGACAATACCCAGAAGATTGAGTTTTAAATCAGTGGTTTTGTGCATTAAACCTGCACCTCCTTTTTTTCGGTTGTCACCCGGCCTTTTTGCCACTGTCCGCGGTATGGGTGCGCCTTTCCCTTGATTTCTGAGAACATAATGTGTACAATTCTGGCTCCAAGCTCGATCGTTACGTTGCAAGGGCCAACGTTGGCTAAGCCAAAAGTCAACTCACCACAATAGCCCGGAGCTATCTGGGAGGTGCGTAAAAAAAGGCCTGAGCGTTGCAGAGTGGTGCGGGGTTTGAGGATGCCAACCAAATTTTCCGGCAGGTTAACTTTTTCAACGGTTTTAACTAAATAAAAATCCTGGGGGCGGATGGCAATCTGGGAGGTTTTCCGTTCGTCAAATTTGGCGATTGAGAAAACCTTAGGAGTTTCTCTTTCAGTAATTCCCAAAAAAGACTCTCCGCTTATTTTAAAAACTTCGCCTAAACGCAAATCCAAACCGACGCCTTCGGGATTGTTAAGCTCCCGTTCGCAGAGGTTTTCTACTAAGT
>PFXB01000048.1:0-289 GCA_002791435.1 candidate division WWE3 bacterium CG_4_9_14_3_um_filter_43_9 | reverse complement strand
CGCCAAGAAACATCGAAAACATTATAGGGGATTTGAATTTTTAAGGCAAGGGAGTAATAATTTTATTTCAAGAGAGCGACAGCCACCCCGCACTGCAGGGTGGATAAAGCGCTTACAATTCGTGCGAAGCAACGCTACATAGGCGAATCAAAAAACCGCAAGCGTGAGCCCGTCGGTTTGTGATCGAGAAGTCTTAAGGAAAGGGAAAATTAAACGGAGTACACGGAAAGCGTTTTTAATCAAAGAGGCGAGAAAAGATTGTTTTCGGTTTTCAAAGTGAAGCGAAACG
>PFXB01000084.1 GCA_002791435.1 candidate division WWE3 bacterium CG_4_9_14_3_um_filter_43_9 | reverse complement strand
TACCGAAAAGCGAATTTTCGACTATTTTGCGCAAGTCAGGAGAAAACTTTCAATCGCTAGGCGCAGGAGATCTTAGAAATTCGCAACTAAGCGAATGCCAAAAACTTGCCTGTCTGAAGCGCCGATTCGGCGCTGAGTTTGCAAGTTTTAATGAGTGCGTTGCATGAATTTCTTATCGACGAGCACTAAGCGAGAGTTTTGGCGCCACCTTTTGCGGAAAAAGGTGCTGAGGTATTATTCAAGATAGTCTTTGAGTTTCTTGCTGCGTGTGGGATGTTTTAGTTTGCGCAGGGCTTTGGCTTCAATCTGCCGGATGCGTTCCCGCGTCACCCCAAATTCTTTCCCCACCTCTTCTAATGTTCTTTGGCGATCGTCACGCAAACCAAACCGTAACTCCAAAACCTTTCTTTCCCGCAAGGATAAAGTCTCCAAAATCTCGTCAATGTGTTCTTTCAAAAGCTCTCGAGAGGCGATCTCATCCGGAGCTTTGATGATCTCATCAGCTAAAAACTCTCCCAGACGCGAATCTTCTTCTTCTCCCACCGGTGTTTCTAAAGACGTCGGTTCCTGCGAGACTTTGACGATTTCGCGGGCCTTGGCCGGGTCAACTCCAATTTTTTTGGCGACTTCTTCCGGTGTGGGTTCGCGCCCCAGCTCTTGTGACATCTTGCGCGAAACCCGGATAAAACGATTGATGACTTCCACCATATGAACCGGGATGCGGATGGTGCGGGCCTGATCGGCAATGGCGCGGGTAATCGCCTGGCGAATCCACCAAGTGGCATAGGTTGAAAATTTATAGCCGCGCCGCCATTCAAACTTTTCGACTGCCTTCATGAGCCCGATATTTCCCTCTTGAATTAAATCGAGAAGCGACAGACCTCTCCCAACGTATTTTTTAGCGATTGAAACGACCAGTCTTAGGTTGGCGGCAATTAATCTGCGCCGAGCTCTAGGGTCTCCCTGTTCGATCCTTTTGGCCAGCTTAACCTCCTCTTCAAAGGTTAAAAGATTAATCTTGCCGATTTCGCCTAAATACATCCTGACCGGATCAGTGTTCCCCCTATCGTCCACCGCTCCCGCCGCATCTTTGGTTTCCAAAAGGGATAAATCTTCATTGGCGACATTTTCAAAAACATCAATCCCCTCTGACATCAACTGGGTATATAAATTATCCAATTCTTCTATATTTTCTTCAGCGTTGGGAAAAAGCTCCAAGATATCATCCTGGGTTACATAGCCGTGTTTTCTCCCACGGCGGATTAACTTTTTTATGAGAGTGTTTTTGGGAATTTCTTTCATTTTCGAAAACTCCTTAAATTAAAGATTGACCAGCCTTTTTGAAAGTTGGGCAAATTGTCGAGTCAGTACTTCAAGCTCCTTTTCATCTTCCTTCTTTTCGGCTTCCCCGATTTTTTGACTGAGATGTTTCAACTGATCTTGCAGGTCAATTTTTTCAATTTCCAGCACGGCAATTTTAACCTCTTGCCCAAAAATTTCTTCCGGCGTTCCCCAATCTTTGAGATACAAATCATCAATTTTTGTGACTACTTCCGGCTTTAGTTTACCACAAAAACGTTGAATATTAAATTGCTCCTTGGCGTCCATTTTAAATTGATCCCAAATCGCTCCCAAAATCTCATCTTGAAAGCTAAGCTCATCTACCAAGGTTTCATCCAGCATCGAATAGCTGCCTAATTTTAAAAGCAAGGAGAGTAAATATTCTTGCAACAGCTTTTTTCTCTCCTGATAATCTGATTTTTGCCGAATAATATCTTGAACTGTTTGGGCTTGAGGTTTGGTGATCTTTTGTTTTTGAATAGCCTCCAAAATCACCTCTTCGGTCAAATTCAGCTTTTCAGCCAGGATTTTCATATAATGAGCCTGGATTAATTTATCGCTGATCGTGCCCAAAAGAGCGATGGCCTCTTGCCCGATCTTTTTACGACGATATAAAGGTTCGGCTGATTCATATTTTTCAAAGATAAGGTGCAATAAAAAATCATAAATTGGAACTGAACTTAGGATGGCCTTCGTCCATAATTCCGCATCTTTTCGAATCAACTCGTCCGGATCCTTGGCCTCTTGAATTTGAACAACTTTAATACTCATGCCCGCCTGTTCGGCAATCTCAATACCCCGCCTGGCGGCTTCTTTTCCGGCCCGGTCTGCATCAAAACAGATAGCAATCTGATCGCTGTAACGTTTCAAGGCGCGCACCTGCTCCAAAGTTAAAGCCGAGCCTAAGGGAGCTACCACATTTTGAACGCCGGCTTGATAAGATGAGATGACGTCCATGTTGCCTTCGACTAAAATCGCCTCGTTTTTCTTCTTTATAGACTCCCGTGCCAGATTTAAGCCATACAAAACCTGGCCTTTGCTAAAAACCGCAGTTTCGGGAGTGTTGACATATTTAGGCTGATCTTTATTTTCCGTCAAAATCCTACCGCTAAAACCGACCGCATCTCCCCTGGCGGAAAAGATCGGAAACATGAGCCTGCCGCGAAAACGGTCATAAAATCCGCTTCCGCCCGGCTTTCCGATTAATAACCCGCTGTCTATCGAATCTTTGCTCGCATACCCCTTGTGCTTTAAGAATCGTCCCAAGGCATCCCAGGATTGGGGCGCATAACCCAATTTAAAAAGCTTTACGGTTTCGGACCCAAGCCCCCTTCTGACAAGATATTCTAGAGCCCTTTTCCCAATCGGTTCGTTTAACAAAATATAATGGAAAAATTCGGCGGCCAAAAGATTGATGGCGAGAAGGGTGTCCTTTTTCGAATGGGCTGCCTCTTGATATTCACTTTTGAGTTGAACCCCGGCTTTTTGAGCTAAAATTTTTAAAGCTTCCACAAATTCCAAATTCTCATACTTCATCAAAAAACCAAAAATGTCACCGCCGGCGGAGCAGCCAAAACAATGCCAGATCTGTCGCTCCGGCGAGACAACAAAGGAAGGAGTCTTTTCGGGATGAAAGGGGCATAAGGCCTTAAAGTTACGGCCGGCCTTTTTCAAGGTGATGTAGGAACCGATAAACTCGGCGATGTCAAGTTTTGACTTTATTTCCTCAAGTTGATCCATGTTTTGCCCCCGCGAAATTTCCAATTCTCTTTCCCATATTATATCAGCCTTGATAAGTAGCATCCACTGAACACTTTTAAACGCTTGAGTGTTTGCGGGTAGAATTTATATTTTGAGCTTTGACATTTGACATTTTAGTTGTGCTTCTCCATGCCCCGCCCCCGCCTGCCGGCGAGGCAGGGAATCGGCGGGTTAGTCGAAGAATAAGAACTTACTGTTCGATCAATCCGCCGGCTGGCGGATCCCCAGAATAACAAGAGCGTGTCCTTCCTGACCTGATCGGGAATCCCGTCCGTTCTACCACGCTTCCCATTTCCATGGCTCTGTAGCGGAAACCTTTAGGTTTCCATTTTCTGGATCATGGCGATTCTTGCTGTTGCCGCAATGTCTAATATTACAATGTTTAAAAAAGCCAGTCGCTTCCTATTGTTCGACCCCGCCAGCTGGCGGGTGGAGAACTACACCACTTTTTACTTTTGACTTTTGACTTTTTACTTCTCACCCGGACAGATTCAACACATATTGATAGAACAGAAACCAGTCACAGAAAACACTCACCAAAATTATTCCCTTGAACGCCAGGGGCAACCCTTTCTTGAAAGAGCGCGCCAAAAGGATGAAGATGAAAGGCAAAAAATCCAGAGCAAACCTGAAACTGAATTGACTGCCCCCGGAGGAAAACCAGAGCAGAATCGGTAGCGCCAACACTCCAATTATGCCCCATAAGAATTTGCTTTCTCGGTCGGAATATCTTCCTTTAATGAGATAAAGTAAATACGGGCTGACAAACAAAATCCCTATTCCGCTTTCGGGCGGTATGACAAAAGGAGAAGAAAGTTGAAATGTTGGCGGTTTTATCAAAGATGAAAAAAGATTGGCTGGTGTATATTCCAAACCAAAAAGACCATGAGGCATAGCGTATGAAGCAAAAGATAGATAGATGTTGCCTGTTTGTAAAGGATCGCCGAAACGCGCCCAGTCATATACGAACATCGTAATAATCACCACTACAAGAGGAAGGGAAAGCCGCCATATTTTCTTGAATTTAGCTTTAAGTTCCCCCTCTTCAAACCAGAAATCCGCCACCAAATAGATTCCCACTAAAAAAAGATTAAAACGGCATAAACTTGCCAAAGCCAAAAGTGAACCCAAAACTAATGAACGTTTCCGGGTGCAAAATTCTAACAGTGCCGAAAGTAAAAAAGTGATGGCCAAAAGGCTGTTCCAGGCTATGGGAAAAGAACCGACAAAAAGATAAGGTGAAGCCAGAAAAAAGGCCAGACACAGCCATAAAACATCATTGGTTTTCAGAGTCTTGACAGTTTTTAAAAGGCGGTAAAAAAGGTAAAAGTTGAGAAAGTTAAGAAAGGGAAAAAGATATCCTTGGTTGCTGAAGTTTTTGAAAAGATAAACCAGCGGAACCAAAATTAAGCCCGGCAATGGTGGGTGGGCTGTAAAGATCTTGCCATGATAATAAACCAGATCAATAAAATTTGGATTGCCCAAAAGATTGAGTTGCCCGGCCTTAAAAGCCTGAGCCAAAGCGATAAAGAGCTGGTTTGTAAGATCAATAAAGTTGAGCCGCAAAAGATAAATCCAACCTAAAAGAAGCAGACTGCCCACCATTACCGATTCGAGGTTTTGGAGAGTAAAAATACTGGTAATGAGAAGCCGTGTTTTAAAAAGAGTCTTTGGTTTTTTCACTGGTGATTATTCCTGAAGATTTACCGACCCGCCGTAGATAAACCAATTGCAATTTAGGTGTTTTCATTTCTAAAAAACTTTAATTGGTTTAGCGTATAGATCCGCCAGGCAAGCGGACAGGCATACCTTAATAACATGGTTTCTAATAAGTTTGTCTATAATTTGTCAGGGAATTATTTTTTAACTTATCTGGGCAAACAGAACTACGTAATTCTTACCGTATACTTGGGCGCATTTTGGGCAAGTGGTGTAGGAAAAATATAACTTTCTCAGTTCTTTTCCTTGGCTGGCAACGTATTTTTTCATCTCCTTTCCCCACGCACCAGTATTCTGGTAGGGCCCCTCAAAAACTTTGGTCAAAAACGTCCCGGAAAGTGTTGCCATTTGCGCTCCCGGAACTTCTTTGGAAACATCAATGTAAATATCAGCGCCCCAAACCGATTTTTCGTCAGTTAACATCAGCTGATATGGCGCTCTGGCATCTGCTTTTTCGATCAGCTCCATATTTTTGATTACCTTTTTTCCCATGTTTAAAGGAATGTGCAAAAAGCTGGTGATGTAATCCTTCACAAAAATTTTGTCTTTCCAGGTAATCTCTTTATCCTGCCAGGGCTCCGGATCAAATGGTTCACAACAGCCGGTTGATTTAATTTCGCCGGAAACAAGCTTGTTTGTTGTTTGATCATTCATGTTTTTCTCCTCAGGTATTAGACTATTTGTTTAATTCGCTTGAGCAGCCTGTCCGCCCCCCGGAGGAACGGGAAATTTTCTTGTATTTATTCGACAATATATTCCCAGCCGGGTTGCCACGCCTTTCTTTTTCTCCAGTCCTCCGCGAATACTTGTCTCCAAGTTTTACCTCTTAGTAAAATCTCTAAAGCCAGCTGCGGCACTTTGTGCGAGACTATTGCCACCTTTTTCCCGTCATAATTCTGCTTTAGAAATTCCAGAAAATCGACCATTCTCGCTTTGACGTCTTCCAGGCTTTCACCGCCCGGGAATCTCTTTCTGACGCACTTTTCCTGCATCGGTTCAACTATTACCGAAGGTTGGGCATTGTATTTCCCGTAATTACACTCTCTTAATCTTGTGTCGGGAATAAGGGGCACCGTTTTCCCAAACATCAGCCTGGCCGAATCCAGCGCCCTTTTCAGATCAGAACAAAACACTGCCTCAAATTTCCGATCTCTGACGAAATCTCTCAGTTTGCTTGACTGTCTTTTCCCCAGATTTGACAGACCAACGTCGTGCCAGCCTGACGAAATTTCTTTCTCGTTGTCGGTAGTTGTCCCGTGGACAAAATAGGTGATTCTAATGGTCATGATTTTTTGCCGGCGGATTGAATGCCGGCCCCCCCTCACTTTTCCTCCCAGCGGTATAACTTTTTCTTGCTTTTCAATTTTTCCAAGTCACAAGTAAAACAAAGTCCGTTATGGCAACAGATTGTCCCGCCGCATTTTTTACATTGCCATTTTTCTTCTTCTTTGTTAAGGAATTTTAAGATGCCGTGTTTTTTAATGCCAAGTGTCTGCTGCATATTGAACAGTTCATTCCACAGGGGGCGATCAGTTTTTCGTCGATTGATTGAGTCTTCATTTCACTTTTCCTCGAATTTGACGACTTTTTCTGCCAAAAGTTTTTCTGCCGTTTCGCGTACCCTCGGGCGTGTATTTTCCGTCTGCCTTTGCAAAAAATTCCTGACATCCTTTCTTCGATAGACCAACCTCCCGAAATTCCCTAAAGCTTTGATAACGTGCCCTACTGCTACCTTGGTACATTCCGGGGAAATTTCACCCCTGATATAATAGGTGGTTTCCTCGACTTTAAGCAAGGCTTTTAAAATCTTTTCCCGATCTTCCGGCTTATTTTTGGCGATTTCAGATAAAGCTCCGATGGCGTTGGCAGCCGTAATCATAGTTTTATCAGATAGTAAAGTGATGAGGTCTGGAACGAGTGCGTCCACCTTCTTTTTGGCATCAACTGCCGACAGATGGCCGATGATTTGGATGGCGGCCCATTTGAGAATGTTTTTGTCTCCATGCAAAAACTGCGGAAAGAAATCAAAAGCAGGATAAAGCCGTTGAGGGTCCTCTTTGGACAACGCAATGGCCTTTTTGGCACATCCGTATTTGACTCTTGCCTCATCTGCAAAGAAATCTTGAAGATTTAATTTGGACATAACACTCCCTCGCCTATATCCCTTCTACTTCCAACGCGGAAAATAGTTGGCAAGTACATTAATCCCACAAACCTTCAATAGGTTCATAAGGGTGTGGGTATAAATCTTTAATGTGGTACTTTTCCATTGCAGGAAAAATCCAGCCATTTTCATGTCGCAGATACTGCATGCAAGTGCCACAAGGAGGAGTACTGTTTTTTTGCACCGTTGGTACCGGGTCTGCAACAACAATACACTTTATTTTGCTTTTATAGGCTTCTTCTAAAACCATATTGGCTATGGCGTGTCTTTCGCCACAAATAGTTGCTTGTGAAATATTTGACTCAAAGCAAACACCGTCATAAATTTTTCCGCTATCTGACAGCAAAAATGCATATAAAGTGTCAATACTTTCTTTATTGCGACGCATTTTATTATATCTGACTATTGCTTTCTTGGCATGTTCAACCAATTTTTGTTCATCTGTGGTTAATTTTATAATCATAGGAATCTTTAACTTTTTCCCACTCCCGGTGGGGGTAAACATTTTTTCTGTATGAAAAACTCGCTCTTTACCGCTCAACGGCAGGCAGACGTCCACTCATTTTTGGTAGTTTTAGCTATTATCCTCAGATATTCTCTCTCGGTTACGATGTCTTTTGTACTCTCCAAACGATCCAAAAATACAACCCCATCCAAGTGGTCATATTCGTGCTGGAAAATTCTGGCTATAAAATCTTTAAACTGTCTTTTGCGGATTTTGCCTTTTCTGTCAGTATATTCCACGCTAATAGATTGGTAACGAGGCACCAGTCCGCGGATACCTGGGATACTCAAACAGCCTTCCCAATCTTTGACTTTTTTTTCGGAATGGGAAAGAATCCGGGGGTTGATGACGGCGGTCGGCCGCATTTTAGGAGCATTTGGATAGCGCGGATTCGGGTTGGAGGCAATAATAAAAATCCTCTTGGATTGGTAAACCTGAGGTGCGGCTATTCCAACTCCGTTGACATCTTTGACGGTGGCGATTAAGTCATCTATCAATTCCTGAATTTCTCTGTTCCCAACCTCTTTGACAAAAGCCGCTTTTTGCCGTAATACCTTGTGCCCCAGGCATGAGATTTGAAGTAGTTTTGACATGTTTTTTATCTATGATTCAAGTTGTCATCCGGAGATTTAATCTTCGGACTCTTTTAAACGGCAATTTCTATGCCTGTGCTTCCTTACAGATTTTTTTCGCCCATTCGCTCGCGCGCTCAAGCTCGCCTTTTTTCAAAGGTCCCTCCTTGCCTTCCACAATAAATCCCTCGGGCTCGACCACTAAGATTCCTCCCTTGCTTTGTAAGTTTCTTGCAATTTTGGGAGCCGCATAGCCTATGGTATTGACAAACAACCTCGGCCAAAATCCTTGTTCTGAGGCTAAAACTCTGGTATCAAAGGCTGCCACTTTAATGTTTTTAAGAGAGTTTTCAGGCATGTTTTGGAGAAATTTCTGCAGAGCTTGAGTTGGCCTGCCTCCATGGGTAGGCGAGCCGACAACCAAAAAATTTATGTCTTTCAGTCCCGCTAAATCCGCCTCGCCGACCGAAACAACTCTGGCTTCGCCATCCATGTCACCACCAACAGCCTCGGCAATCTTTTGGGTGTTTCCGTAGAGCGAATCATAGACGATGAGACTTTGCATAATGCTCCTTTCAAATCCAAATGCCATCTTTGGCGGTTCGATCTCCACCAACCTTACCGGTATTCAAAGTACCGGCAGGCTCAATCAAGAGAATTTGGCATTCTTCTTGTGTAAACGGCTTATGTTCAACTCCCTTGGGAACCACCAGAAGCTCCCCTTCTTTTAAAGTCACCTGTCCGTCCCTAAAATCAATCCGCAACTGGCCCTTGACAACGATGAAAACTTCATCGGTGGCCTTATGATCATGCCAGGTAAAATCTCCTTTGACTTTCGCCAGCTTGAAATGGTAATCGTTCATCTGAGCGATAATTTTGGGAGACCACCTCTCGTCAAACTTGGCGAATTTATCTTGTAAGTTGATAGCTTGATAATCCATGGTTTTACTTAAAGCTTTTCTTCTTTAATAGTTTTGGCCAAAAGCAGAGTCTTTTCCTTGGGCTTGATTTTGGATTGTAGTATTTCTTGAATTTTGGTCATAAATTTAACAACTCTCTGTCGAGGTTTTCTTCTGAAAAATCTTCCCGATTATTTATATACTTTTCTATTGCCGAACAAGCTTCTTCTTCGAGAAATTTGATTTCTCCTTCTGAAAAATCATCCTTTGCTCCATGAAACATGCTCGAGCGTTTATCATATAAGTCTCTCATTTTTTTCTTATATTCCCAGTTCTCATTATTATGTCTAGCTATTCTCATTGAAAATTTATATCTTGATCCTGCATTTGAGTCTTGTAAAAAAATTGACTCTAATATCGCTACGTAAAAAGCACCCGCCGAACCCTTATTTGTGGTCTGAGACATAGCGGTTTCTAGCAATAATTCAATAAATTTCAGCTTATCGATAGTCTTGATGTTTTTAATTTGCCTCATCTTTTTCAACAACCCGCTTACTCTATCTATCTTGTTTCTATCTATTTTTTCATTTTCTCTTCGGGATACGTGAGGGATTCGGCTTGTAAACATGCCACCAGGAAAGTCCTTAATATCTGAAATTCTATAAAACTTAAACGAACATCCAATTACTATATTAAAAATAAAAAACAATTCGCGTGCGATATCCTGGATCTCTGCGGGGTTACCAGTATTTTTCTCTATCATAATTTTATAACTACCTTGTAAGTAATCTGATAAATCAAAATCATCCATTTGCCGAGATGATGTTTTTGGAGTCCATTGAATACCGCCATCTTCTTTTATCCTAAAGTTTTTTATGCCAAAAAACTCTTCCTTTTCTTTAGCTGACAACCCTTCTATGCTAATTTTTAATCCTTTTTCGTCTAATAATATAATCGGTAACTTTTTTACATCTATAGATTTTATTGTGGTTGGAATAATTATTTTCATAAGTTTAGTTTTAATGTTGAAGCCTAAACATCAATTCTCAATTTTATTAAGCTTTTTTCCTTTCAAAAACTCCTTGGCGGGTTGACGGGCTTTTTTAGACTCTCAGCTCTGCTCCCGTTTAGAGCAACTCTTCAAACCTGATCTTTGACAACAACCTTTTATTGAGCACAATCTGATCTTTGGGATCCAAGTTATCAGCCGTCACCCTAATCAACTTGGTCGTAAAATCTTTCCGCAAAAGCACTCCCTTTGAGCGTTTAATATAATCCTGTATTTTGCGGTAGAAAAGACCAATATATTCATAATCCGCGGCTGACAGCTTTTTTTCCAATTCCGTTTCAATGTACCGTTCTATTTCTTCTGCCCGATTGCCAGGCTTGATCACGGCGTCAGAATCATACCAATGATCGCTTAGTCGCACCACAAAATGAAGCTCTTCATCTTTATTGCTGGCGTGGAAATAATAGTGAATCAACCCAACACGAGTATCAAAATCTACGCTAAACCTTATCCCCTCAAATTCTCCTACTTCATATATAGAATACGCGTCAATCAAGGTTAGAAACCGCTGTCTCCAATTTCTAAACCAAGTGTCATAACTCGTCCGATCATAAAAAAACTGCGCCAAATCGGCTTCAAATAAATTATCCTTAAGGTTTGCTACTCTTAACCTAAGGTCATCAAACACTTCCAGAATATTTCCCAAAAACCCATTCTTTTCCAGATATTGAATATCCGGTACCACTCTTTTATCCAGATACCAAAGCAGGTCATAAACGTCCCGCGGTTTACACTCACCAATTTCTTGGCCGATCCCCCGTGAAGTACGTTTAAGAACTGCCAAAACTTTACTGGCCATTAAAGTCGACAACGGATAAGTTTTAATCGAAAATGACAAATTTCCATGGACAACAGATTGTACTTTGGTCATAAATTCGTCGGCTTTTTCAAACAAGTTTATATCAAGACGGATCAGTAATTTTGTCCAGGAAATGCTTTTAAAATTAAACTGGTCTAGGATGTTAAATCTTATTTTCAGTAATTTTGTCGGCTCATCCGGCCGATTGTTGATAGCAACATCAACCTGAAGATCATATCTTTTGCTGAAGTGTTCACCAAGATCTGTCTTGAATACTGCCAAATCTATTGCACGCGCCGTCTGAAAATCTAAATCCTCCGACATCCGGGGTAAATCGTAGACAATTCTCAAAAGTGACCCGCCATACATAATCAAGTGGGAGTAATTACGGTGGTTATAAATAAAATCAAGTATATAAAACTGGAGTTCTTCTTTGATCCGGTTTAAAATAACCGGCTCGGTTTTTCTTTCTAACTTCAACCTATCAGCCATCGTGAGAAGATTTTTAGTGACAATGTTTTCCTGCATACTAAACCTTTTTTAAAAGCTCAAAAAGTGAGTCGAGCTCCTTCTGACCCAATCCTTCATAGTCAAGCCTAAATTCATCCAAAGAGTGCAAAACCTTGTCTTTAGAGCGCAAATCTGCTCTTGGAATTCGATAATAAAGATAGTCAAAGATCGCCTTGGCTGGCCTAGCTATAAGATAAGTAAAGTCTTTTTGTACTACCTCAAACCCCCCAAATAAGTTGGGGTTCATATTTTTATAATCCATGATTCCCAATCGATTGGTAAAACGTCTGGTTGTCTGAGTGGTAATAAGAGTAATAACCGTATTGACGGCCTCTGACAGAATCCCGTAGTGCTGCAAAGCCGATTCACGGGAAATATATGAAGGCTCAAGTAGCTTACAGCCAATCGCATAGGCATATTCGACATTTGAGCGCTGTTTCTCAAAATAGGCCGCAGTAGCAAAAATACCCCGTTTCAACCGCATGAGACTCTTATCTTTAATTGACCTTTGGATATATGAGATGACGGTGTTTCTCGGTATCTCAAACCTCTCCGCCACTGCGTTGATGGTCTCACTGGTGAAAAAGGGCATTTCGTTAAATTGTAAAAAGAAATTTTTTCGCGTTGACATTTTCAGATCCATTCATTTAATTATGCAATATTGCATAACAATATAAACAAATATTGCATAACAATATAAACAATCTGAAGAATTTTGTCAAATCTGGGATATCTCTCAGCATTCCGCTTTTAAGAAGGTAATTTAATTCTTTACTCTTCCAAAAACCTGAATCTGGCAACTTTCTTGCCATCAACTTCTACCGACTCCAAAAACATCCGCAAAGGCCTAGCCCACAAATCATTTTGACCGCCTAAAGGACGATAGATCACCAATTCCTCCAAGGTTTCGCTGTGTTTTGCAACACCCAAAACCTCATATTGTTGGCCCTTGTAGTGTTCGTATTTTCCTAAATCCAATTTATCTTTCATAAAAAAGTATCAGACTTTATCAAGCCAAGCTAAAAATAAATTTTTGATTTCTTTCAAATGTTTTCTGTTTCTAAAAGTATGAGGTGCATCCTTAATAAGCGCCAATTCTTTTGGACCGGGTAGCGCCTCGAAAAGAATCTTGACATGGTCAGGCGGTGTTGAAGTATCGTTTTCACCGACTATCAACAAAACTGGCATGGTTAAATTTTGCACCTTGGGCAATAAATCATATCTCAAACTGTCTTTAACAAAAGAGGATGACAACCTTTTAGCAACTCCCGGCTTTGAGACGCTCTCTTCAATCAACCAACCAGTTTTTTCCCATTGACGGAAATTTTCCGGCTCATAACGTTTGTACGCCTCAACCATTAATTTACCGGAAACTACAGCAGAAATAGGTGCCACTGCCAAAACTTCTTGTGGATGATTTTCAGCGTAAAAAGCAACGCAAAAACCGCCGAGACTATGGCCGCATAAAATGAATCTCCCTGAACTTACGCTCATGAGATCTTCTTTCGCTCGCGCAGCGAGTGATTTTGGCTTTAAATTGCTTTCGAGCAATTTCATTATATCTCCGATCTTACGATCGGAGTATTGCGCTCGCAAAATGAAAAGCTCTTGATACCATGCTTGTGTTCTGGCCCATTTGATTACATCCTCTAAATCCTCGTAGTAGTTGGTGATAGTCGCATGCTCATAATTGCCGTCACTTTCTCCCAAAGTATTGGTTGTATCAAACAATACCGTAGTATAGCCCTTTTCCTCAAAAGCACCGGCCAAGGTTTGAATATGGGGCTGTTCTTTAAAACCGCCCAAGCCGTGCATTATAAAAGCCAGACCTTCCGGGTTTCTGCTATACTTTAAAATAACGCTTATATTTTGATTTTTACGGTTTTTGATAACCAATTTTTCCATACAATTATCTTAAAAGTTTTTCTGCCTCTAAAATGAGCTTTACGCTGTCGACTTCATTAAAAAACTTTATCCTTTCAGCCTTGTCAATCTCAATCCATTCCGGCTTATCCGCATATTCCTTCTCCTGCTCGTCAAAAAATTCTGTTGACGGTTCTCCTCCGATTGCTGTACATAAAAAGTACAGGTGGATTGATTGGACGCAATTTCCTTTGAAAGGAAGCTTAAAAAATGAATCCGAGCAGGCTATCAGTTTTTCTACGGAAACATCAAGTCCTGTTTCCTCTTTGACCTCCCTTACTAAAGCCTCTACTATTGTTTCTCCCAACTCAATTCCTCCACCGGGGAAATCATATCCGTCCCATTGTTTGGAAAGCAGAACTTTTCCGTTTTGAATGATTATCCCGTAAACTGCCGGACGAAATGTCAAGTCAGTTACCGCAACCTTATATTTCTTACCCTGAATGTCATGACAGACAATTTTTTTATTTTTCATAATGATTAAATCTTTCTAAGATTATACCTTAGTGCTCCGTCTGATTTACCTTTCAAAATTAACCTGTTTCAAAAATTTTATTCTTCGAACTAAAGCCGGAAACCA
>PFXB01000122.1:2556-3116 GCA_002791435.1 candidate division WWE3 bacterium CG_4_9_14_3_um_filter_43_9 | reverse complement strand
GTTCATCATGGTAGCTGAATCCACACTGATCTTGGCCCCCATGTCCCAGTTCGGGTGCGCTACAGCCTCTTCCGGTGTCACAGCATGCAGTGTTGACGGATCGCGGTCCCGGAACGGCCCACCGGATGCAGTAAGAATCACCTGTCTGATTGAATCGTAGTCATGCCCATGCATGCACTGGTGTACAGCGGCATGTTCAGAGTCTACCGGCACAACCTCTGCGCCCGATTCCCTGGCTGCCTGCATAAAAATTTTACCGGCTGTAACCAGGCACTCTTTATTAGCCAACCCCACCCGCTTACCGGCCCTGACTGCTGACAGCGTTGCCGGCAAACCTGCCGAACCGACCATGGCAGCCATGACCATATCTGTTTCAGCTGCTGCAGAGAGCTCAATAGCCGCCTCCATACCGCTTTCCAGGCGCGTACCTGCCGGCAATTTACCCTGCAACCGCATAGCCGCAGCACTGTCGGTCATCACCACCCATTGTGGGTGCAAGCGGTTGGCCAACTCCAGCATCTTGTCATCATTGCGGTGTCCTACCAGGGCAAAGGCTGAAA
>PFXB01000122.1:0-2522 GCA_002791435.1 candidate division WWE3 bacterium CG_4_9_14_3_um_filter_43_9 | reverse complement strand
CATTTGGTCCATACCGACAATCGGAAAGGCTGCCGCTTTATCGAAAATATGCCCAGGAATTGATGAAAAAAAAGAAAGCCTATTATTGTTTCTGTTCAACCGAACGTTTGAAAGAAATGCGCCGCGCACAACAGCAGCAGAAATTGCCTCCCAGATACGATAGGCAGTGTTTTCATCTTTCACCGGCGGAAGTTAAAAAGAAATTGCAATCAGGGGAGAAAGCGGCGATCCGGATGTTGATCCCAGAAAATGAGACGATTGCGGTAAACGATCTTTTACGGGGTGAGGTAAAATTTGATTCCAATCTTTTAGACGATCAGGTGATTTTGAAATCCGACGGCTTTCCGACCTATCATTTGGCGGTGGTGGTGGATGATCATCTGATGCAGATCTCACATGTGGTGCGTGGAGAAGAGTGGTTGCCTTCATCGCCCAAGCATGTTTTGCTCTATCGTTTCTTAGGCTGGCAGGAACCGAGGTGGATTCACACCCCAATTTTGAGAAATCCTGATCACTCCAAACTTTCAAAACGTCACGGGCATACTTCTATCGAATGGTACCGCGAGCAAGGATATCTGCCCGAAGCCCTCATCAATTTTTTGGCGCTTTTGGTCTGGAATCATCCCCAGGAAAAAGAAATTTTTTCGGTTGAGGAGATGATTGAGTATTTTGATTTCGCCCAGATGCGCTTCCTGGCGCCTATTTTTGATTTGACGAAACTGGACTGGTTGAACGGCAACCATCTGCGATTGCTAACGCTTGATGAGCTAGCCGCAAGGGTTAAAGATTGGGCGCTGAGAAATGTCAAAAAAGGCGATGGGGAGGTGATTCAAAATTCTGCCCCAGTCTTGGAATGGATGGACGCTGACCTTGAAAGTTTTAAAGACCGTTTAGCGCTAGCCCAAGACAGATTGAAGAAATTTTCAGAAGTAAGGGAGGCTTTGGAATTTTATTATCAGGAAAAATTAATTTATGATCGTGAGGATTTATTGCAAGGGTATAATCCACCCGAGGTTTTAGATATTCTGCGGCAAGCCAAGAAAGCCCTGGAAGATTTGCAGGATTGGGAAAGTGAGGTGTGGGAAAAAAGTTTACGGGAACTGGCTGACGAGCTGGAAATTAAACACAAAGATCTTTTTATGATTTTGCGCGCGGCAACAACCGCCCGCAAAGCTACGCCGCCGCTTTTCGACGTCATGCTGGTTGTGGGGAAGGAAAAGGTTTTTCAAAGGATTGACCAAGCGGCTGAATTTTTAAAAGGACAAAGATAACAAAGCCGATGAAAAGGTTTTTTAAGATTATTACTTGGCCTTTGGAAGCGTATTATCAGTCAGTCCAAAAAGCAGACCGGAAGCTTTTTGACGGTTCAGGGGTACTTTTCAGAGTTTTAGATTTGGCAGTTTTGCTTGTTTTGGTCTATCTGTTCTGGTATAGGTTAACGCATTAAATTTTGGAAAATCGCAGAAGAAGTCGAAAGTAATGATAAGTTTTTGATTTTTGAGGATTGACTGATGAAATTGATCAGTTGCAAAATCACCGTTAATGAATTGAAAAAAATGGCCCAAGAGCAATTTGGTGATTTTGTAAAAGCCGTGGTTGATGTTGAGAAAGAAATTATGGTTGTGGACTCCGGAATGCATGCCGATGAGGAGAAGCTACTTCTAGATCAGGGATCAAGCCAGAATAATCTTTGGGGAATAAACCTCTATCCTGATTTTAATAATCGAGAATGGATTGAGTTTGACTCGATGATAAATTTGAGGCCGTCTTTTGGCAATACAACCCGCGGAGTAGAAAGTAAAGACGTGAGAGATAAAATTATAAGCATCGTGAATAAATTAGTAGAAAAAGAATGATGATTCACAAGGATTTAACAAGTGAAGATTGGTTTAAGTATTCTCTTTTTAAACAGCTTTCTAATGTTGGCACAGAAGTAAGCAGAGCTATTCGATGGAAAAACAAAGGGAAGCCAGATTTGAGCAAGAAGGCTTTTTACAGAGCCTTGGAACTTTTATATCTTACTATCGACGACCCGAAAAACAGAGGGGCTTGTTTAAAAGAACTTACCAGAGCCTATGAGATGTTGGGTGATTATTTTGCCGGAGAGAATGAATATAACTCTTCGGACGACTTGTGGGAAAAGTATTTTTTGCCTTATAATTACGCAGCGCGCGTTAAAGCGTTAGCCTAGATTATTATCAAGAAAGGGAGAAGTAATGCAAAAAGACATAACCGTTCTGATAATCCACGGAATCGAAGGCCGGGCAGGTGATCACTGGGAGCAATGGTTGCACGACGAGTTGTTAAAAAGAGGGCTTAAGGTTATAATGCCGAGTCTGCCTGAAAGTGTTCATCCCCAGCGCAAGGCATGGGAGCAAAAAATCAGGGAGTTGACGGCCAGCACTGATCCGCGAAATCTGATGATCGTGGGTCATTCTCTGGGAGCGACTACGGCCTTGGACTACGTAGAGCAACTTGACAAACCGTTGAAAACTCTCATTTCGGTATCAGGATTCGCCAAA
>PFXB01000028.1 GCA_002791435.1 candidate division WWE3 bacterium CG_4_9_14_3_um_filter_43_9 | reverse complement strand
GCAATAATTTTGACATCAAAACTCTATATTTTAATTCTGCCGAAAATTATTTAAAAACTTTTTATCAGTGCCTATTAGGGTTGGAAAAAGATCCTGCTAATATTTTTTTAATCAATGAAGCCTTTCGCGCCGCCCACTCGATGAAAAGCGAAAGTTTGACGATGCAGTTTAATAACATCGGTCTGCTTTGCCATAAGCTTGAAGATATTTTTGCCATTCTAAAGCAAAAGCCGAATAGGAATCTTCTTGGCTCAGCAGTGATCACCGAGCTTCTGGAAGCAATTGATGATCTTGGGGTCAGCGTTAGAAGGGTCAAACAAAAAGGTGAAGAGTCTGATGTACAAGAAAGGATCATCAAACTTAAACATTTAGAAGAAATACTCAAGAAGGGAGGGACTAAAAATCTTTCCAAAAGAAAAGATGCCAGAAGCAAAGATAGAGCCGATTTGAAAGGTTTTGATTTAGCCATAATTGATACGATTAATGTTAAAACGCAAATACTTGATAACTTGATGAATCTTTTAGAAGAGCTTGTGATTTTAAAACTAAGATTTGATCGTGCCCTGGAAGAAAAAAATTTCGAGAGATTGTATGACTTTAAAAAACATTTAGCATTACTCTTGTCTGAGTTGCAGTATTCGATTTCTCAAGCCAGGCTTATTCCCATCAGTCAGATTGTTGAGAATTTTCCAAGATTGGTAAGAGATATGTCTCGTGTCCAAGGGAAAAATGTTGTTTTAGAAATTAAAGGTTTAGATCTAAGAATCGACCGGACGATTGCAGACAGATTGGTAGAGCCGCTGGTTCATCTTTTACGTAATTCAGTTGACCATGGAATTGAAAGTCCGGCTGAAAGAAAGAAACTGGGAAAACCGGCTGAGGGAAAAATCCAAATTATTGCTCGTCGGGAAAAGGACCGGGCGGTACTGGAAATTTTCGATGATGGTCGCGGATTTGATTTTGAAAAGATCAGAAAAGCAATTCTTAAAAACTATGCTTTAGATGAGAAAGAGGTTGAAAAAATGGACAAGAGCAAAATTCTATCATTACTATATCAAGGAGGAGTTTCAACCAGTGAAACAGTTACCAGCTACTCTGGTAGAGGCATGGGGTTATATGCGGTTAAATCGACCCTCGATTTGATGGGAGGAAGCCTAACTGTCGAAACACAAACAAATTTCGGAACGCACTTCATCTTAGAATTTCCCCTTTCCTTGGCGATTATTAAGGCTCTTTTGGTTGAGATGGGCGAGGAGAAATTTGCGATTCCGACGGTCAATATTATACAATCAATGAGACTCACCAGAAAAGAAATTAAAAAGGCCGCTGATTTAGACACCTTTATACTCAATGGCGAAGAAATTGGAATCTTGGATTTAGGCAGCAGACTCCTAAAATCTTCATATCCGGCAGAAAGTAAATATTTTCCGGTGGTGGTGGTTGAATATGAGGGTAAGAAGATCGGTTTTTTAGTGCATAAAATTATCGGCTTAGAAGAATTAACAGTAAAACCATTAACCCAGTTTCCAATTTTAGGAACGAATTTTAGCGGAGCAACGGTTTTGGGAGATGGAAAGGTTGCTCTGATTATAGATATACCGGCTATTTTTAACTACTTTTGAAAGGAGCATTTAATGGATTCAAACGAAAAATTGAGTGATGCAGAAATGGATATCATTAGGACAATTGCTGAAAAAGGAGCGGATGGTGCAAGTCGCGCTATTTCAAAAATGACCAACAGTTCAGTCAAGCTTACGATATCCAAGGTTTATTCTTTTCCCATTGAAAAAATTGGAAATTTAATTTCTGACGCCGAAGCGATTGTAACCACGATTTATTTAAAAATCACTGGCGATATGGCCGGTAGCATTCTTTTGGTTTTTCCCAGTGTATGTGCGTTATCATTGGTAGACCTTTTAAACAAACGTCCCTTAGGAGCTACGAGCAAACTTTCAGACTTCGACAAGTCAACCTTAAAGGAAGTAAGTAATATTATTTCAGGTTCATTCCTAGCCGTATTGTCTGAAAGGCTTAAGTTGAGCTTGGTAGAGTCGATTCCTGATTTAACGGTAGATATGGTTCAGGCCACCATTGATTCGGTTTTGATTGATTTCGCACAGAGCTCAGATGAAGCAATTTCATTGGAAATGACTTTTAAATCAACCAATCAACAAATTGAAGGATACTTTTTTGTGCTTTTTGACTCTTCTTCAGCCAAAGTAATTTTAGATTCGGTACGTAAAGAAACAGAAAAAAGTAAAAAAACCAACAAGAATTAGGTTATGAGAAAAATTCGGAGTGGTAGTTTATGGTAAAACTTTGCCATTTTCGTGAAGTAAAATTTATGCCGACCGTTTTGGTCCAGGCCAGAGGAGTTTAGAGGATTCAAAACAATGCATGATATTAGAGTTGAAATGGCTGATTTTAAAACTGCTGCTAGTCCGGCAAATTTAATTGCAGCGGCAGTTGGTTCATGTGTTGCAGTTTGTCTTTATGATTCCCAAAAAAAATTAGGCGGGTTGGCGCATGTCATGCTTCCGCATTCAAAAGATGCGAAAGCATTCAATCCCAACCGTTTTGCCAATTTGGCAGTTGTCGAAATGATAAACCAACTTGAAAAACTTGGGGCACAAAGGGAGTTTTTAGAAGCTAAGATTGTTGGGGGAGCCAATCTTTTTCCGTTTCTCCTTAAAAATGATGAGGAACAGATGGGTTTTCGGAATGTCGTAGCAGTCAAAGAAATTTTGAATGAAATGGCCGTCAGAATCATTAATGAACATGTCGGTGGGAATCTTGGACGCTCGGTTAAGTTTTCATTGGAAACAGGGACAGTAACGGTAGAAATTAAGATTTAGATGATCGTATTTCTTATCCATCGGACGAATTGATGGGTACTTTAACTTACGGATTAAAGCCTCTTAAATCATTTTCATACCCATTTTTTACTTTTTAAAAATTCTACTTGACAACACAATAATTTGTGTCTATATTTAAATTATATACCACAAATTGTATCTTGATCGACTTTTAGCTCATCCCTTTTTTGAATGAATCTCTCCTCCCTTACGGTCGGGATCTTCTTTTGCTCGACTGCGCTCGCA
>PFXB01000035.1 GCA_002791435.1 candidate division WWE3 bacterium CG_4_9_14_3_um_filter_43_9 | reverse complement strand
ACTCCGGTCTTATTATACGGGGTACACCCCAAAAATCCTGGAGCGATATTGATGTAGGAACTGTTTCCCGCGATTTTGGTAAAGACCATCATGAGGAATTGGTCGCCCTGTTAAAATCGCGGGGAAATGAGTTTTTAGATATTGAACCACACCTCTTTAAAAAGAAAAGCTTAAACAACCCCTTTGACCCTCTTGCTCAAGAAGTAAAAAAACATGGCATTTGCATCGTTTAACCGCGTCATTTCGACTCGCCGATTCGACGGGGAGAAATTCCGACCGCAAAAAATAATCTCAACGGGAGTTCTCAGTTGCTTATGCTTCTGCGAGATACTTGATTATTATGGATTTTTATGGTATCGTGATGATACTTTAATAGTTTAAACCGAAGGAGAACTTATGGCTAAACAACTAATTAACCAACAATCTAGAATCAATTTAAATTTTTCTAAAGCCATCTTGCCTAAAATCCAGGACACTGCGATTAGGCGCGGCTATACAACCATCCAGGATTACATCCGCTGGTTGGTAATCAATGACATCCACGGTTTATTTCCTGCGCGCGATGTATCACTTAAAAATTTAGAACAAGAGGGATTACAAGAATATAAGAGCGGGAAGACCAGTCACATCAAGGATGAAAAAGATCTAGATTTGTATTTAGATTCTAGGTAAGAGACAGCAATGTTAAAGCTAGAAATTACCTCAAGGTATGATAGAAATTTACGCGCTCTGATCAAAGAGAACTCTTTACAAAAGGGGAAAGTGCATAAAGCCTTGAAATTTTTCTTGCACAACCCCAAGCATCCCAGCTTAAACTTAGAAAAATTACGGGGAAGTAATGTTTGGACAATTCGTGTTGACAGGGCACAAAGGATCTTCTTTTCCTGGATTGATAGTAAAACAGCCCTTTTGCTTGATATTGGAAAGCATGACAAATATCAACGATACTAGAAGCTATCTTATACCCAAATAACTTTGATTTGTAATTTAAAATGTTGTTATTAGGGGAATACTCAACTCTATTTATTGCAAACCTGAGGAAGCTGAGCATATTAACAGGAACCTCCTTGCCTTCTTCAATAAGGCGCTCGACCGCCAATTGAATCCCGTCCGTTTTACTTGATTTCCCACGCTGCCAAAGTTTAGCTTTATTTGGAAAGCTAAGCTTTGTGTTTTATTCCCGACGGGATTCGAAAACATGGAAACCTCAAGGTTTCCGCTACTTGTCCTTTCTGTAGGGTTTTTACTTTAATCATACCTACATGGTGCAAGCTTTTTCATAATACCTGAGGAGGAGGTGAAACGACGACGTAAGGATCCCGTGGGGAAGAAGGTAGAAAGACTGGATTCCCGATCGGGTCGGGAATGACACAGAGGGTCGAGGGTGACACATTCTGTCATTTCGAATCCCGATCCGCCAGCCGGCGGAGGTGGTGAGAAAACCCTCTCAGAGAGAAAGAGTAAAGCCAGAGAAAGGGATTCCTCCACGGAGCTTGCACTGAGCCCTTCGACTCCGCTCAGGAGAAATTCCATCGAAGTGGTTGGAATGACAGTAAAAAGATAGGTAACAGGAAAGGTCAGAATCACCATGGTTTGGGAGAATGGAAACCTCTGTGGTGTATTTCCACTGCGAATGCTGCTGGTAAGACCGTGTAATAAGCAAAACCTATAGTATTGACAAACAGACAAAAAGATGGTATAGTCATCTTACTTTAAATGTCTTTTTAGGAGAGAGGCAAATTAATTTACTGGCTTAAACAGTGAAGCAGCCTCCCCTAAGGGCTGCTTTTTTTGATTTTTCTTTCTGGCAAGACTGCCCTAAGAAGGGGGGAGAAAGTCTTGTCAGCGAAAAGAACCAAAAGGAAGGCCCGGAAAATACATAATCGCCATTTTGGAAAAGCAGGAACATCGCTCTTTAACAACTACATATTCTATATCATTCCGAAGCGTCGATTCGGCGCTGGGAAATCCCGTGTTAGGGAAAGTTACCGAAACAGGATTTTTTGCCTTTGGCTCGAAATGATTTTCTATATCAATTAACCCTGCAAGGGACATTTGTGGGGACAAATTCCCATCCACTTTTCTACCGAGAAAAGTGGAGCAAAAGCTCTCGTCTTGTGCTCGTTGATAAGAAATCCATCGGTTCGTTCATTAAAACTTGTAAACTCCCCGCCGAATCGGCGGGTCAGACATACAAGTTTTTTAACATTCATTTCACAGTGGATTTCTAAATCATCTGCGCATGACGATTGAAATTTAAAGCAGCGAGTTGTCTTCACGGGTGTCTCTTGCAGGAAATGGGGTCAGTTTAGGATTTCCACAAGCACTTGTGGGACCTGATAAGGGAACGTACGTATCTTCTGACATGCCTTTATCCGGTCTCACAAGATTTTTTATTTCTCCCAAGCGGGAGAAGGGAAGGTTAATAAGAGGTAAGTCCGGGAAACCGGCATCTTATTAACTAGGGGAGACGCTGCGAAAGCATGCGATCCTCTCAATGTAGTATGCCCTTCTCGAGCGCCTAAAAAGGCGCTGTGGCTAAAGGAAAAAATAAAAAGCTTTGTGGGAAAAGGCGGTGCCATACCCGCCTCAATGAAAAGGCCCTCGGGGCCATGTATGGTGCAACCGTGGTTCGAAGCGCAAAAACGATTGGGCGAATGAGGCCCAACTCCTTGCGCAAGCGCCCAATCGTGGGTGCCAAGAATCACACTCGGAGGTAGCAGATACCTACCTATATATAACTTCCATTGGGGAAGATGTATCTTTGGCTCTACGCCCAGTGTGCGTAGACTCAGAAGGAATCGTTTTCGGTTGTGGCAAAAGGACGGTAGTTCCAATGTCCTTTGAGTCACACTCCTACGCTTTTCTTTCTTGCCTGGCGAGCCATTGCTAGGAGCAACAGGAGAGAAAAGACATGTGAAGGCAGTGTTCACAAGAGGAATCTAATGGCTAAGAAGTTACGCAACATCGTACTGACCGCCCTGGGGGCGGTCGCCCTGCTGGTCGCCGGCCTGTTGGCCAGCACCCTGCAGATCAGCGTCGGCGGCGCCTTCGCCGCCGGCACCGTCCCTGCGGGGACGGACTACGTCATCCCCGCCGAGGGGAGCATCTGGACGGCGTACGAGGCCGCTGGATTCTCGGGCGGGAGTGGGTTCGAGTGGAGCGCCTTCAAGGCGGCCGTGACCGAGACCTCCTGCG
>PFXB01000107.1 GCA_002791435.1 candidate division WWE3 bacterium CG_4_9_14_3_um_filter_43_9 | reverse complement strand
GTCTTTCGCCAGGCTTTTGCCAAAAGCAAAGAACTGGGCCTTTCACGCCTTGACGATTAAACCTCTCTGACAGCTTTCTTTTGATATTCCCTCCATGTGATTCCTGCCCTTTTTTACGTCATCCTGAGGACCCGCCGAGTCGGCGGGGACGTAAGGATCCCGTTATGATAAGGAAATAACCCGACAGCATTCCGCTGACATTTGAATTTTAAGTTCTTTCTTGACATTCGGGTTTTTTTCGGTTATACTCTTTTTATGTACGCCGAAATAATCCAACCCGATCTCAACGTGGCCTTCATTGTTTCCAGAAACGGCCTGCAAACGACAGCTGAGGCTTTCAATCAACTGGAGGCAAAATTAGACTCATTAACCGGGAGGAAGTTTTACGGCACTTATCTCAACGGTGAGTATCGGGCCTGTCTGCTCACCCAAGATCAAGATGAAGCCACCAGACTGGAATTACCATCCTGGACCATTCCGGGCGGAAAATATCTGAAGGCGAAAATCAAAAATTGGTCGCGGAAGATCCCAAGTATCAAAACCACCTTTGAAGATATGGAAAAATTTGCCAGCCATGATAAATCCCGACCGTATATCGAATTCTATCGCAGTTTTGCGGAGTTGATCTTGTTTTTGCCGATTATATAGTAGAATTTTAGAAAGGAGGCTTTCTATGTCGCCGGTAACGCTTTACAAACGTCAACGTGAAATCTTGGAATTTGTCAATCAATACATCCAAAAAAACAGCCATTCACCTACCTTGGCGGAAATTGCCGAGGCACTTGACCTTTCTTCCCTGGCCACCGTGCATGAGCATTTGCAAAGTTTAGAAAGGAAAGGTGTGATTAAACGGTATAATGGTGCGGTGCGGGGTATCGAGATTGTCGATAAAAAAATTGCCCAAACTTTACAAGGCATCGAATTGCCATTGGTGGGCTATATTGCGGCCGGTCAACCGATTGAAGCCAACGAAAACCTCAACGAAAGCGTTAAGATCTCTCCCAACCTTATCTCCGGTCGTAAACGCGCGTTTGTGCTGCAAGTTAAAGGCCAATCCATGATTGAAGACGGGATTTTGGACGGCGATTATGTAGTGATCGAACAACAGGAAACCGCAGAAAACGGGCAGATTGTGGTGGCGCTTTTGGAAAATTCTTTGGCCACCCTTAAACGTTTCTATAAAGAAAAAAATAGAATTCGCCTGGAACCTGCCAACGCTACCATGAATCCTATTTACGCGACTGATGTCAGAATTCAGGGAGTGGTCAAAGGTGTGATTCGTAAATTTAACTGAAAAATTATTACCCATTTTTTATCTTTTTGCGCCAGTAAAGTTTCTGATAAATGTAATATCCCACCATCGCTGTGCCGAAAAGCAAAATGAGAACGTCTAATTTATGAAAATAGCCTCCGAGTTTGTTCCAGTGCTCACCTAATATTTTCCCGATCAGGGCTAGAATAAAAGACCAGATTAAAGCTCCGGAAAAGGTGTAAAAAATGAATTTTTTTAGGTCATACCGCGCAACTCCGATGGGCAGCGAAATTACAGTTCTAACCCCGGGTAAAAGTCTGGAGGTAAAAGAAACGACTCCGCCTTTGGTTTTAACCCATTGGGTGGCTTTATCATACTCTTCTTCGGATAATAACAGGAGTCTCCCCCACTTTTTTACAAATGGCCGCACTACGCGATCGTGCCCCCAATAGCCAAAACCATACGCGATCAACGAACCGCACAGATTTCCAAGCGCACCAACCAAACTTACCATATAAAGATTAAACTGACCCTTAAATACTAAATATCCCGCAAAGGGCATAATAACCTCCGATGGCAAGGGAATCAGAGCCGATTCCAAAAGCATCGCCAAAAAGACTCCCAAGTATCCCAAGGAGGAAATGATGGCAATGACGATTGAAGCTAAAGCGGCAATCAATTTCGCAACCATCATTTCATGATAAAGGTTTCCAACCCAAAAATCCAGATTGACTTCTGTTTTAATCTGCGCTAATATATCTGAGTAATTTAGTCAGTGATTGATACTCGACAACCGTCAACCATATGAAAGTCTCAACCAAAGTGCGCTATGCCACCTCGGCCATCTTGGATATCGCTTTATTCGGTCAAGAAAAAGCAGTTTCTATCTCTATTATCTCCCGGCGTCAAAAAATTTCCAAAGATTATCTGGAACAACTCTTCAGAAAGTTAAAAATAGCTCAAATTATAACCAGTCAAAAAGGGGTGTATGGCGGCTACAAACTCAACCGAAAACCCGAAGATATCACTTTAAAAAATATTTTTGAAGCGGTCGGAGAACCCACCAAACCGGTTTTTTGTTTGACGGATATAACTGCTTGCCAAAATGCAAAATCTTGTCTGACGCGCACTTTCTGGCAGGAGCTGGAACAATCGATCAACAAATTCCTGCAGGAAAAAACCATTGCCGAACTGATGATTAGATAGGTTACATGAAGGAGGTAATCATGAAAGTTTATTTAGATAATGCGGCCACCACTCCCCTGCGGAAAGAAGTTTTGGAGGCTATGTTGCCCTTTTTAACACAACATTTCGGCAATCCATCCTCTCTTCACGCCTGGGGCCAAAAGGCGCGGGAGGCAGTTGAAAATGCCAGAGAAAAAGTGGCCCAGGTTTTAAACTGTTCTCCGGCTGAAATCTATTTTACTGGAACAACAACCACCAGCGCTAACATTGCACTCCAGGGCGTGGCAAAAGCACGCAAAAACGAAGGCTGTCATCTCATCACGACCCCCATTGAACATCACGCGGTCTTGGAAGTCTTTCAGGCTTTAGCCGCAGAACAGAATTTCAAGCTCAGTTTGATGCAGGTTGACCAGTTTGGTATGGTTAAACCCGACGATCTGGATAAACTGGTCAGCCAGGAAACGATTCTAATTTCAGTGATGTTTGCTAATAATGAGGTCGGGACTGTCGAACCCATCGCAGAATTGGGGCGGAAAATCGAATCTTTAAACCAAAAAAGAAAGCACTTCCCGCGAATCTATTTTCATGTAGATGCAGCCACTGTTGCCGAATATATCAAGCTAGATCTGCAAAAGCTGAAAATTGATTTACTAACACTGGGTTCACATAAATTCCATGGCCCCAAGGGCAATGGCATTTTATTTGTCAGAAAGGGTATCAAAATTAAACCCATTCTCTTCGGTGGCCATCATGAACATGGTTTGTGGCCGGGA
>PFXB01000075.1:873-4092 GCA_002791435.1 candidate division WWE3 bacterium CG_4_9_14_3_um_filter_43_9 | reverse complement strand
TATCCGGGGAGATACCTCAGGCATAGAGACGGACACCTGTGGGTGGAGGCAGGCGACGGCAGCGACCTCTACCGCAAGGATGCCACCTGGAGGATGGTTGCTCCTTTCTGGCCGTAAAGAAGAAAGAAGAGAGACTGACAAGATGACTGGTGATCACCAATCACCAGTTAACTCTCAGACCAAAAAAGTTGGAGACAGGACGAAAAGTCCGGGAAAGTCCCCAACTCACGGGTTTGTTTTTTCCCCCGCAAAGCGGGGGTTTTTGACAAACCCAAATCTTTCTTTGAACATCATTAGACCTCATCCCCGCCTTCCTTCCCGCATTCCTCCGATTCGGAGGGCAGGCCCGCTTGCCGGCGAGTCAGACAAGTGCGGGACAGGCTCTACAGGGAAGAGGGAAAAGTTTTCTAGAGGATGATTTTCGGTTTGAGTCATTTTAAAGGAAATACTATGAATAAACTCACTTTGTATTTGATTACCTTGAGCCGGGTTGACTATAAAAAACTTTTGTTAAACTATCTGCCGGAAAAGATGATTGACGAAGAGATCTTGTTGGAATTTGTCAGACAAATTTATTCCCATACCGATGACTATGAAAAAGGGGTGATTTTGGATCCCTGGGAATGGTTGGAAAATGAAGCCGAGCTTTTTTGCACACCCAACCCTCATTGCGGTTTTAAGGCTAATTTTAAAACTAAGCCCGGCTCACTGCCATCAAAAAAGGCAACCTGATAGGCGTATTTGAACGTCCGGGAAAGATTTTCAAAAAGAAGCGCTATCGGGTTGCCTTGAGTGATTATATCATAAGAAGTCTACTTTTTGGCAAGAGGGAAATTTAAGATCGGATTGCGGTCAAAAGTTTTGATATCTCTGACAAACTTTCCCCTCTCTGCCAAAAAAACAGCGGCTACTCCTATCATGGCCGCGTTGTCTGTACATAAATTAATATTATACGGTAATAATGTTTTAACTTTGTACTTCCTTGCCGTTTCGCGAATTCTTTTCCTGACATGCAGATTGGAAATTACTCCCCCACCCAAAACTAATTGCTTAACCTCATATTTCTTTAAAGCTTTTTCCAATTTATCGGTCAGGTGGAGAATCGCCATTCTTTGGAAACCAGCACAGAAATCAGGAATATAATTTTTGGTGCCCCTTTCTTCTAAGGCTTGAATTTGGTAAAGACACGCGGTTTTAAGTCCCGAAAAACTGAAGTTGAGAGTCGCATCATTGGCCAACGGCCAGGGAAGGTTAAAGCGGAAGGGGTCGCCTTTTTGGGCCAATTGCTCTACAATCGGTCCTCCGGGGTAACCCAGTTTTAACATCTTGGCTACTTTGTCAAAAGCCTCGCCAGCCGCATCGTCTAAAGTTTCGCCTACCAGTTGATAGTTGCCGATTTTCTTAACCAGTACCAGCTGGGTGTGACCGCCTGAAATCAAAAAGCCTAAAAATGGAAACTCACAATCTTTCTCCAGAGACAGGCCCTTTCCCTGAGAATTTTGGGCTAAAAAAGAAAGCAGGTGTCCTTCCATGTGATTGACCGCCAGCAGAGGTTTGCCGAACCTTGCCGCCAATTCTTTGGCTTTGGCAATGCCGACTTCCAGAGCAATGGCCAACCCCGGACCTTGGGTCGCCGCAATCGCGTCAATTTCCTTCCAAGTTTTGTGTGCTCTTGTCAGAGCCAAATTGACCACCGGGCCGATTCTTTCCTGGTGAGCTCTTTTGGCAATAGAAGGCACTACGCCCGCGTATTCTTGATGCAAATCTACCTGCGAAGAAATGATGTTTGCTAAAATTTTCACGCCTTGCGTGACTGCCACCGAGGTTTCGTCGCATGAAGTATCAATAGCTAATATGGTATAATTTTTCATGGTATACATATGTCGCATTTTTACCGTTCGACCTGGTAAGAGAACTACATAAAATAATACTAGCTGTACTTCTCGACAGGCTCGAAGAATAATTTACCCTACCAAAATATGTCTAATTGTGTTTTTTGTCAAATTGTAAAAGGCGAGGCGCCTGTCAACAAAATCTACGAGGATGAGCGTTTTTTGGCCTTTTTGGAAATGTACCCCCTGTGCGAAGGCCATACTTTAGTGATTCCCAAAAAACATTATTGCTGGGTGTGGGACGTTCCCCAAATTGGTGAATATCTCAAAGTTTGTCAAAAAATCGCTTGCCACTTCCAAAAAGTCACCGGCAAGGAAAAGGTGCAGATCTATACCATTGGCGAAGCTGTCCCCCACGCGCATATCCATCTTCTGCCTCCTACTTCCGGTCAGGAAAAGTTTGCCGTCGTGGCACATCTGGCGCATGAGAGTTTTTTATCCTTTGAAGACGGCCAAAAAGTAGCCGCGAAATTTAGATTATGAAACCTGATGTTTCTCACCTTCCCTACCCACAAATCGGCGACCGCGTTAAAGTAATCCAAAAAAAGGATTACGCCAGCGGAAAATTAACCGCAGGCGTAGTCAAGGAAATTCTGACGAGTAAACAAAATCACCCGCGCGGAACTAAAGTGCGGCTTGAAAACGGAGTAGTCGGAAGAATTCAGGAATTTGTAGATACTCCTCAGGACGAAGAACAAAAGGGAAATTGTGCCAACTATTTTGCCGACCCCGAAGCGCTGGTTTAGATGACCCACATTTATGATTTATACTGAAACTTCGGTTAAAAACTATTTGCGTAAAAACTGCCAACACATCGACTCCTGGTTTTGCGACAGTTACCAGGCCTCGCCCTACAAAGGTTGCGCGCACAATTGCGCCTATTGTGACGGCAGAAGCGAAAGTTATTACTACGACGACAGGTTCGGTAAAGAAATCGAAATCAAAGCCAACGCCGCCGAACTTTTCCCCAAAGAGATTAAAACCCTCAAAGAACCAGGCTATATTTTTGTGGGCAGCGGCATCACCGATCCATATCAGCCCATTGAGGCCAAATACCGCTTAATCCGCCAAACGCTCCAAACGATTCTTAAAACCGATCTTGGGTTTCCCCTGCCGGTGCATATCTTAACCAAAGGAAAACTGGTTGAAGATGATCTTCCCTTAATTGCTAAAATTGCCCAGAAAAGCGGTGCCATTCTTTCTTTTTCGATAGCTTCGGACGACGAAAAAACACGGGAATGGATGGAGCCCGGAGCCGCACTACTTGCCGATCGTTATCGGATTCTTTCCAAAGCTAAAAAAATGGGAATCGCCACCGGTATAATGT
>PFXB01000075.1:0-856 GCA_002791435.1 candidate division WWE3 bacterium CG_4_9_14_3_um_filter_43_9 | reverse complement strand
AGCGAACGATCAATCGAGAGTATTGTTAAAAAAGGCAAAGAGGCGAAGATTGACTTTATCCTTTTTGGAGGCCTGACCTTAAAGCCTGGCAAACAAAAAACGTATTATCTCAACGAACTCAAAAAACACCGGCCGGATGCCGTCGAACCTACGGAAAACCTCTATGCTGATTGCGATTTCTGGGGAAATGCCAAGGGAAGCTACTACACACAGATTAACAATCTCTTTACACGGCTTATTCAAAAGTCTAAAATTCCTTTCCGTATTCCCCATGCTTTACTCAAAAACAAACTCCCGCTCTACGTGCAAGCCGCACTTCTCCTTTCACATCTCGCCGATTATTTGGGGGTTTTGGGTAAACCGCGTTACAATCTCCACAAAGTTGGAGCGCAAATTCAACTCTGGGCGTACAATCTTAAAAAAGGTCAGATGCAGAAAAAGGATTTTGACTACCGAAATATCGAAGCTGAATTTAGGCAAAAGGTTTTATCAGGCGAGATTAAAAATTTAGATGTTTCCGCTTTTGCCGTCGGCCTGCTGCAAGAACTTGTCGAAACCGGTACAGTTAATCTCTATCAAAAACTGACAAACTACCGATACCAATAGGTCAAAAACAGGTTCGACCTGTTTTAAAGCGATGGTTATAACCCGCTTGTCTCCTCCTTTGTTTTCGAGGTTGACAGAGATTATCTTTACTTCTTCTTTTTGCAACAGCTTTTCGATAAATCCCACTGCTTTTTCTCCCCACTCGATGGCTATGACGTTCCCGGGCTTAATCATATCCTCAAAACCCAAATTACTTAATTCTTCTTCCTCAAAAATTCTCCAGGTGTCAAGATGAAAAAACATTCCTCTA
>PFXB01000059.1 GCA_002791435.1 candidate division WWE3 bacterium CG_4_9_14_3_um_filter_43_9 | reverse complement strand
TAAAAGTTGGCAAAAGATGTGGCAACGGGGTCTTTAAACAACATCCGGGAAAGATGATGTCCAAAACTCACTGCGTTTATATTCTCATCAACCAACGCCGTATCGTTTTTGATACCGGTATTACCAGCGATTTAGCCAAAAGAATTTGGGAACGCAAACAGAAGATCATTAGAGGCTTTACCTGTAAATATAACGTGGATGATTGGGTGTATTTTGAGGTTTATGAAGATGTAAATGAAGCAATTGTAAGAAAAAAGCAGATTAAAAATTTTCGAAGAGAAAAGAAAAGGGGACTGCAAATTCTTCCTGGAAAGACTTGTCGTCTTTTTTATCAGACTGTCCGGATGGGAATAAAAGAAAGCTGGGTTTTCTCAACCCAAGTTTTACTCTCAAAATTTATGCCTACCACAAAAGCTTCGTTGGGTTTATAGCTTTTGATAAAACTTCTTACTCCCGAAGAAACAGGCGGTGTTTTTTGCAAATCAGATCTTGTAAATTTGGCTTCATAAGGAATTACTTTTCCAGCTAAGTCGATTTTCACAAAATCAACCTCTTGCTTCAAAACTGATCGCCAGTAACGCAAATTATCTTCCTTGGTTTTCTGGGACAACATTAAAAAAAGGCCATTCTCAAAAAGCGAACCCGCATCAGTCCGCTTATCCAAGGGAAAAAAATTATTGACAATATAGTTGCGCAAGCCGGTATCGCAAAAATAGATCTTGGGAGATTTAGTAATTTCCTGGCGCCGATTGCTAAAAAAGGGTTTAAGCAATCTTATGATAAAAGTATTTTCCAAGATGAAAAGATATTTTTCTAAAGTTTTTCGGTTTAAGGCTGTAGCGTTGCTTAATTCGGCCAAATTAACAAGATTACCGATCTGAAAGGCTAAAAGCGATACCAGTTTGTTAAATTTCTCGGTTTCTTCAATCAGGGCTAAATCTTTAATGTCACGGCGCACATATGAAGTAAAGATTGATTCCAGGGCTGTTATTTTTTCATCCTGGCTTCGGCTTAAGACAACCTTGGGATAGCCGCCAAAAACGGCATATTCCCCAAAAGCGTTTTTTAAGTCTTCTTTAAGGCGCAATGGCAGATTCTGATTTCGATAAATCTCCCTCAACTCTGGGTGAGAGCTAAAAATTAAAAATTCCTCAAAACTTAAGGGAGAAAGAATAAAGGTTTTATGCCTTCCGGCCAGGCTGTCTTTGAATTTTTCTTTTATTTTTGTGGTGGAAGAACCAGAAACCAGAAGATGAAATTGAGGCAGGTGATCAAAAATTACTTTTAAAAGATTGGAAGGGTTGGGGTGATATTGAATTTCATCAATAAAAACATAAATCTCTTTTCCTAAGTCGGCGCCATAATTTTTGGCTATCTCTTCAACTGCCTCGGGCGTAACTTGCAAAAAAGTAGCCTCATCGGCAATAATTTCGAAATCAAAATAGAGGATTTGACGCAGATCAATTTTTTTCTCTACTCTTAAATCTCCCATTAAACGGCGCATCAGAGAAGTTTTGCCTACTTGGCGCGATCCCAAAAGAAAAACAATAAAGGGTTTGCCAAGATAAGATAAAACCTCATTCTCTATGGTGCGCGGTTTTAAATTGTTTAGCCAAGAAAAAAGCAGCTCGTCTTTCATAAAATTTGTACCCATGTATAATTTTTATATAAAGTAAAATACCATAAAGATAAAACTTTGTCAATTGAAATAACAGAGTACAGTCTATTTCCTCTTACCCAAGTTCTTGTTTAATCCGTTCTGATAAGAAAATTTTAAGCAGTGATTGATAGGGTACGTCTCTTTTGTGGGCCAAGATTTTCAGATCATCGAGTAAGAATAAGGGTAATCTTAGGGAAATAGCCTTGGTGGTTGGCTTCAAGTTAGGCAATTTTATCCTTACAAATTTACTCATATCAAAATAGTCTGTAACACTATGGGTGGCCCAAAATTCTCTTTCCTCGTCTTCATTTTTGAAACTAGGGAATGAGTTGATCTTTTTAGTCTTCTTTTTCATATTCTTTCCTCTCTTTTTTATCTTGATCCCGTGCTGAAATTACGCAGATTTTGCTGTTTCTGATAGTAAAAATAATTGTCAATAAACGGCCTACTCTTGTCTTTCCAAAAACAGTATATCTTTCTTCATCAGCAGAATGTTGGAGGTCATAATATATTTTAATTCTTCCATTTAAAAATACTTCTTCACACTCTTTCCAATCCACCTGATGTTTCTGCCAGTTCTTATCACGATTACCCTCATCCCATTCAAAACTCTTAATGTTGCGAAAGATATCTTCTAGTTTCATAGTGCTTTAGTATACAATGATAATATACAAATATTTTTGGTTTGTCAAGGAATGCTCATCCCAGGGAACGCCAGCGACGAGGGATTCTGTTTGTCATCTCGACCGTCCGATTCGGACGGGAGAGATCCCGTCCGGAATATGGTATAATCATCAAAAAACAAATCCGGGAAAGATAATGTCCAAAACTTACTACGTTTACATTCTCACCAACAAACGCCACACGGTGTTTTATACCGGTATAACCAATAACCTCGAAAGAAGAGTTTGGGAACATAAGCAAAAGATAATTCAAGGGTTTACGAAAAAGTATAATATAGAAAAATTGGTATATTTTGAGGTTTTTGAAGACGTTCTTGAGGCTATTAGAAGAGAAAAACAGATAAAAGGTTGGGTGAGGAGAAGAAAAATCGCTTTGATCGAAAAGATGAATCCGGAATGGAAGGATTTGTCCGAGTATTTGTCATCCTGAGCGCAGCGAAGGATCCCGTCCGCTTAGCCACACTCCTTCGGGATTTCTCACCTGCAGTTCGAAATGACAGAACGCGGTGTGTCATCCTGAGGAATCCCGCTATGACGGGGCGACGTGAGCCTGTCCGCCAGCTGGTGGAGATCCCGCTGGACTTCCTCATTCCCTACGGGATTCTTCGTCCTTTCAGTCCTCAGAATGACAAGGCCACTAAAAAAAGCTAGAACCTGACGTGTGTGAGTATGAAAAAAAATGAAGAAATGATTCCTCATAATTACTCACAGACGTTACCGTTGGTTCTAGCTTTATGATGTTTTCGTCGACTACG
>PFXB01000020.1 GCA_002791435.1 candidate division WWE3 bacterium CG_4_9_14_3_um_filter_43_9 | reverse complement strand
TCGAGGTCGGGTTAGGAAATCACCCGACTTTTTTGAGAATCAAGGGTTTTATGCTATAATTTTGGGATAAAAGAGTGGGCCGAGGAAGACAAAAAAAGTCAAAATTGGGGAATCGAGCGGGAGTTCTCGACAAGCTTCGAACAATAACTTCTCATAGCCAACTTAAAACTCAGATTCAAAGGGACAGATAAATTCTATGCCGCTTTTCAGTCGCAAACACAAATCACCGCAACTTATTAAAGAACCTTTGGGTTTAAATTTCCTGATTGTGTTCATATTGTTAGCCGCCTTGATATTTTTCTTTACCCACATCATAAACTTCAAGGGCGAAGCCAGTTTGGCTATCACCAGCCTCAGCGGCCCGGTTAAAATTGAAATTAACAATCAACAGCAGGAAGCCACAGCCTCTTTTTCACAAAATCTTGATCCCGGAGAGAAGATTTTCAAACTCACCAAAGATCAGGAATTCTATCAGCCGTTTGAAAGGCGGATTACCTTGACCGAGGGTAACGAAACCAGCGTCAACTGGGATCTCGGTCCTAACGAAGTTTTTTCCAGCGGTGTAATCGTCGAATTCAAAAAGGACAGTCAGGGAGTGAGCATCGTTTCTACTCCGGATGAGGCTGAAATTACCATTGACAGTCAAGCGCAAGGAGCCACTCCTTTCATCACTGCCGATATCAATCAAGGCAGCCATCAGCTGAAAGTTTCCAGGCAAGGCTATTTGGAGCATGAGTCCACCTTTAGCGTTAAAAAGGGTTTTGCCACGCAGATTACTGTTCAACTTTTTCCGATACTACTACCCGAAAAACCCGCCAAGATCCGCGAGGAAGGAATCTCGGGCTTTCCCAAAGTCAACCTTTCAGCCCGCCACGATTGGAAGGCGGACGAGGCTTTGGCTGATCAAAGCCAAAATCAATATTTGCCAATCAAAAAAATCGTTCTCTACGATCTTTCGCTTACCGAGGCTCCATATGGCGTGGAAACTACGGAATGGGTGAAGGGCATTTATTACTATACCCTTGTTTATGAAGCTTATTCGGATCTTCCCTATCATTATCTGATTGATTCGCAAGGCAAGATTTTCGAAGGCAAAAAAGGAGGCTGTGAGAGTTTTCCTGCGGAAAAAGAGGACGGGCTGGAAAAAGCCTGCCGCGTAGGCTATTTGGGAAAAGCGGGGGAAAAAATTACTCAGGCCGCGCAGATGAGTTTTGAAAAACTCATCTCAAGCACCCAACCTCTTTTTTATCAGGCTGAGGTTGCTCCGCCCTCAGAAATAGGACTTAACCCCCAAGAGACCAAGACTCTGCAGCTGGAATTTAAAAACACCGGCACGGCCATCTGGTTTGGTAGGGAAGATCAGGCGGTGGCCTTAAGGGCCATAAACGGCACCTCAGCCTATTATGATGCTGCTTCCTGGCAAAGCGCGGAGCAGATTTCGGTTATCAGTGAGCCTTGGGTTTTGCCGGATTCTAAGGTCACTTTGGATGTCACCTTAAAAGCGCCGCTTCTGCCAGATTCCTCTCAAGAACAGTTTGGACTTTTTACCAAAGACAATGAATCCTGGTCGAAAATTGCCGGCTCCGAGGTTACTTTCAAAATCAAAGTCAAGGGTGAGGTTGCCATCCCGACGATTAGAGTGCGGGAAACCGGAACAGGATTTCTCAATGTGCGCTCAGGGCCGGGCTTGATGTTTGGGGTCGTGGACCAGGTCTATCCGGGAGATACGCTTCCTCTTTTGGAGGAACAGGTGGGCTGGGTAAAGATAAGGTATCAGCAAAATAGAGAGGGCTGGGTGTCGGCAACGTATGTGGAAAAGTTGTAACGCAAAACGTAAAGGTCAAAGCTCAAATGTCAAAACTAAGTTGTAGTTCTCTCCCCGATTCGACGGATCGAACAATAAGAAATAGGTATTATTCTTCGACTAAGGGACCCGCCAGCCGGCGGAGAGCGCATGGAGAAGTACAGCTAAAAAGTCAAAAGGTAGCGGCGGACTTTAGTCCGCCAAGTTTAGGGAATGGAAACCTAAAGGTTTCCGCTACCGGCTAGGGTGAATAGTCGAGTTTCCAAGAAGGGGAAAATCTCGCAAAGGCTTTAGCAGCAACCCAAAAACAGGTTCGACCTGTAAATTATCCTTTAGAGAATCGCTAATTTTGACAATGAAGTGGGGCGCTATCACAGGCTATACCGTCTTTATCGCCATCTCTTTGTTTACACCCGCACGTATTTAATTGATATTGCGCTTCTTCACAGGTGGTGATCTCGGTGCAGGTTTTACTGCAATCGCAGACAAAGGTAGGTGTCGGGGTTGGAGTGGGGGTGGGTGTCGGTGTATTGTTTGATTCTCCACCTGGACAGATATCCTCACATGGCACACCGTCATTATCTCCATCGCGCTTTTTACAACCGCAGGTATTAAGCTGATAGTATGCTTCATCACACGACGCCATTTGCGGACAGGTTTTATTGCAGTCACAGGTAAAAGTAGGTGTTGGGGTTGGGGCCGGTGTTGGGACCGGGGCAGGTGTTGGCGTCGGAGTAGGGACAGGGGTTGGGATTGGTGCTGGTGTTGGGGTTGGCGCAGGCTCCACACAAACGTTATCAGCCCACAATCCACGCTTATTTTCTCTGGCTTCCCGTTCGGCTTCTGTGAATCGAGACTGATATTTTACATCAGGCGGATAGGAGGAAGCATTGGCATATCCCTGCCTGACCAGATAGTCATTAACAAATATATCTCCCACATAAATATAACGGAGTAATCTACCGTATCTATCGGTTTCAGAGATATCCTTTTCAAGTCTTACTATCTTGCCTTCAACCAGCTCTTTGTTTTTATCAGAAGCTTCTTTTCCATAACACCCAACCGGTCTTGACGGATCGACTGTTTCCGGTGTATCAATGCCGATATACCTAACTTTTTGTCCGCCTTCAATTTCTATGGTGTCACCGTCAACCACCCGAATAACGTTATAAAGCTTTTCTATTTGTTGGGATTCACCCAATATGTTTTCTGCAGCCCGTGTAGTTTCTTGAAGATTTTGAAGCTCATCGTTTATCTCGGAAGTGTTAATATTCTTC
>PFXB01000058.1 GCA_002791435.1 candidate division WWE3 bacterium CG_4_9_14_3_um_filter_43_9 | reverse complement strand
ACTTAAAAGGAGAAGACTAGACAAGGAAAGATAAATTAAAATAAAAGATTTCGCCAAAAGAGAACGTTTCATATTTTAAATCTTATCATATCTTACTTTCAGAGAGCAATCTAAATTTTTCCAATCAGCCCAAGATTGATTTATCAAGGAATTTCCTGATTTGGCGGAAATCGGTCTAATGTTATATAGACAAACCGATTAAAAATATATATTCAGAGTGGGTCTAGAAGTGGAACCAATTAAAGATTTTGACAACTTGAAATGGATAGATTGTAATTGGTTTCACCAGAGAGACGAGCTATGGCCGTCTTTAGGTTATTGTTGACATTTATCATTACTAAAAGTAAAATATAATTGACATTTAGTAAAAACAGCGGTCGCAAAACATGTTTTTTCCCAGATTGCTTTATACTGGCCTCAAAGATCATCTAAACAAAAAGGCCATCACAGTCTTAACCGGAATGCGTCGGGTTGGCAAGACGACTTTAGTACGACAGATTTTTTCAGAGATTATTTCAGACAACAAAGTCTATTTTGATTTAGAAAGACTTGACAATAGAGAACTTTTTTCAGAGAAAAATTACGAAACCATTGTTTCGGCATTACAGAGCAGGGGTTTAAGCTTTCAAAAGAAACTTTTTTTGGCTATTGATGAGATTCAGCTGAATCCCAATCTTACCAGTGTTATGAAATATCTTTATGACCATTATGATATCAAGTTTATTGTTACCGGTTCAAGCTCCTTTTATCTAAAAAACCTTTTCAGCGAATCGCTTGCCGGCCGGAAAAAGATTTTTGAGCTTTTCCCTTTAAGCTTTGGTGAATTTTTGACTTTTAAGAATATCCCTTTCCGAAGTCTTGGATTACAGACTTTTAGACAGAGATTCCAGCCGGCCGAATACGAGCGGCTTAAATCATCTTACGAAGAGTACATTTCATTTGGTGGATTTCCGGAAGTAGTTTTGGCCGGATCTAGGGAAGAAAAGACTGATCTTTTGGCAGACATCGTCAGTTCTTATATCAATGTGGATGTGGCGACTCTCTCTGGATTTAAGCGTCAAAGAGATTTTTACAGCTTAATCAAGATGCTTTCTAGTAGAATTGGCAGCCGTTTGGATTATGTCAAACTGTCCCAGTTAAGCGGCATTTCTAGGCCAGCCCTAATCAACTACCTTGAATTTCTAGAGAAAACATATCTGATTTATCGCCTGCCGGTTTATACCAAAAGTCGCGATAGGGAAATAGTGAAAGCGAAAAAATTATATTTTTGCGATACGGGGCTGGCTAACACTTTATCGCAGCTTTCAAGCGGACAGCAGTTTGAAAATACAGTTTTTAACCAGCTGAAATTTTATGGAGAAGTCTGTTATTTTAGCTTAAAAACAGGTAGAGAGCTTGATTTTGTGCTTAACCAGAAGAGAGCCATCGAAGTCAAAGAAATACCAACCCAGACTGATTTTAAAGAAGCCTTGGTTTTAGCCGAGACAGCCGGCTTAAAGGAATGTCTTTTGGTAGGCCGCCATCCTTCATGGAAATTCCAAAATTTTCTCTGGGCAGGGAACCTGAGGTGAGTAAAAAGAGAAGCTCAAATTTTTCCAATCAGCCACGGATGAGCAGAAAAAGACTTCAGAGGGCATGATTCGTACAATCACGGCACGAGACATTTGGCCAAAAAAGAACGACCTTTTGAATAAGCTTGCCTATCAAAACTTCTCCCTTGACATGATGCAGAATTGGTATATATAATATACCAAAAATGAATCAAGTCTCAAAACTTCAACAACTCCAAAATCTTAGTTACTTCGGGAAAAGCACCCTTTCTCAATACATGGACCTTTCCGATAACAGTCTTTATGCCAATATCAAAAGATGGCAAAAAAGGGGCGAACTTATCCAACTTAAAAAAGGATTTTATGTCACGGCTGAATTTTACAAAAAACTGCCTAATAAAGAAATCTACTTAGAATTTATTAGTAACAGGCTTAAAGAGCCATCCTATTTAAGCTTAGAATATGTTTTGCAAAAGTATGGGGTAGTGAGTGAAGCTATCTATTCTTTTACGTCGGTGACTTTAAAATCGAGGGGCACTTTTATTAATAAACTGGGGACCTTCCTTTATCGCCACCTAAAGGAAAATTTATTCAGCGGTTATCAGCTAAAAGAATTAGGCGGTTTTACCATCAAAGAGGCAACCAAGTCCAAGGCCTTGTTTGATTATCTTTACTTCAGAAATTTTCGGAATCAAATAATCGACAAAGAGACACTACGCTCCTATCGATTAAATTTGGATGAATTAAAACAGAAGGATTTTCAAGAATTTTCTACTTATTGTGAAATGACAAAAGTAAAAAAATATCAGAATTTGCTTAATCTTCTTAAGGAAGCCTATGCTCTTTAGAGAGTTGGAAAAAATAGTTGGTGAAGAAAAACAAAAAGGATCTCTGACAAGTCTTATTCGTAACTTGCTTAAGGAATATCTCCAGGTGTATGTTTTGTATTTTATTTATACCTCCCCCCCTTACCATAAAAATTTGATTTTCACTGGCGGCACCTGTTTAAGACATTTTTTTGGGCTGGAGCGTCTCTCTGAAGATTTAGACCTTGATTACTTGGAAAAATTAGACAGCACCAGGCTGGCCGCTGAATTGGAGAATTTTTTTAAAATTCACTTTAGATACGCTGAAACCAATATTTCAGTCAGACAGCAAGGCAAGCAGATTCTTATTAAATTTCCTGTACTGAAACAATTAGAATTAGCTCAATCATGGGAAAGCGATTGGTTATATGTTAAACTGGATCTGTCAGAAAATCCTTCCAGTCACTATGCGGTAGAAACCACCTCTAAAAGCAAGTTTGGTTTTAATTTCGTGGCCAAACACTATGATTTAAATACTCTCATGGCGGGGAAAATGCATGCCATCCTGACCCGGAGTTATCTTAAGGGTAAAAATGACGAGTATTCACTTAAAGGCCGAGACTATTTCGATTTACTCTGGTTCGTTAAACAAGGGGTTATTCCTAATCTGGCACGATTAAATGATCTTCTAGGCAAACAAATGCGTCTTGGAGAAGTGGAGATTCTAGTCAATGAAAAAGTCAAGGAGTTAGTGACAAGGCATAGGAACGATTTTCAAAGAGATCTCGTACCGTTAGTGCGTTATCCGGATTTTATCAAAAGCTACATTGAAAATTATGCCGATGAATATTTTAGATATGAATCGTTATCATTTAAAAAAATTGATTGAGCAATCTAAATTTTTCCAATCAGCCACGGCCAGAAGAAAAAGACTTTATAAAGGTAGGAATAGGAGACCGGCAAAGCCGCAATCAAGGGATAGGCCAGCAAGAAAAAAATGGCCAGCGCGATCAGATAACCGGAAACCAAAATTTTACCCTGCTTGCCTTTTTGCCAAAGTCGTTCTAAGAAAAAAGCCAGACCAATAGATAGGACAGGGATTAAGGGCAGCATATAAAAAAAGTATTTGGGGCGGTCCAAAATCAGCCAGGGAACGTAGAGAACCACCAGGCATAAGCCTAGAAACAGCAGTTCCAGGTTTTTGCGTTGTAAAGCTTTGATAAAACTCAAAACCAAAAGCGGTAGAAATGTCCACAGCAGTAAGGGATTTTCAATCATGGATAAAGCCGAAAGCAGGCCCTCGGTTTTTAAATTCACAAACGACAGGCCGGAAGCAGGAATAAAAGGCCAGGCAAAAGGAGCAAAGGGAGAATAAGTGGCGTCTTTTTTGATGAAAATCAAGTGGCGGGTCAAAATATGAAACTGGATCTGCGGAAAAGTGAGTGGCCCGAACTTGATTAAATAAGGAAGATAAGAGGCAGCATAAATGCCTAAAGTTAAGACTAAAATTAAGATTAAATCAAGCAGGAATTTTTTAAAAAGCGGGTTTTTCAATTTGAACGCAAACATCTTCTGTTTGGAAAAGGGAATAAGCAGGAAAGGAAAAAGAAAAATTGCCAAAATCGCAATCCATTTGGAGGATAAAAGCAAACCCAAAGAAAGACCTAAAAAAATGGCATTTTTACGTGAAGGAGCCCGCCAATAAGCATAGAGGAAAATCAGGGTTAACAAAAGAAAATCGGCGGCAAAAATATCCAGCATGGCCAAGCGGCTCATCAAAAGCCAGAGGGAACTGAAACTTAAGATGACGGCACTCAAAAGAGCCAGCAAATGTTTTTTGAAAAGCAGTAAAGCGAGCCAATAAGTCAGGAGCAGACCCAGGCAACCGAAAATGACCGAAGGCATGCGCCAGCCTAGAGGATTATCCCCCAAAACTTTGATTCCCATTCCAATGATTTCTTTAGCCAAGGGCGGGTGGTGTTCTAAGTTTGGATCTTTTTCTCCGGCCAAAATCGCTCTGGCTGCCGGAACATAATATTGTTCATCCATGGCCAGGGAAGAAGGGAGAGATAGGTTATAAAGCTTTAAAAACAGTGAAAAGACGATAAAAAAAGTTAAGAGTGGGAAGATCAGGCGGTTTTGATTAGCGGGTTTCTGGTTATTGTTCATTTGAGATAGATTATAGCGGGTGGTGGTTGAGAAAACAATTGGAAGGAGAATTTAAAAAAGTCAACCTTAATTTTTAATTTCAAATTTAGAATTTCTAATGAATGTTTAAGATTTTAATGTTTAAAGTTTAAACATTAGAACTTCAGAATTGATTTATAATTAAAAATTGAAAATTATAAATTAATACCAGTCATTCCATATCAAGTGCGGGCTAACATCTCTTTCAATACAGCTAATAACAAAATACCCCTTCCCACAAACAGAAAAGGGTATTTTATCCCATACCAATGAAGTCTCAAACATTTTACTGACTTAATCTAAGCGAGCTTGGTAGAATATCGAAGATGTTACCGGTAGTAATACCCAAGATGGCTGCCACCGCTTTAATCAAAGTAAAAGTTAAGACAATGACCGCCAAGCCGATGATGGCTCCGGTGATTCCCTTGCGGGCGCCTTCAATCTTTTTGACATCATCGCCAGCGGTTATATATTTAATACCGTAAAGCACCAAGAAAACAATACACACCAGGATTCCAACTCCGAAGACAACTTGAATAATGCTGTTTACAACACCGGCAATGGTTACGTCACCGGTAGTAAAGGGCTGCGAAATCGTCACCGCGGCTAGAGATGGGGTAGCAGCTACCAATAAAAGCCCGCCGAGCTGGGAAGCCAAGAGTCCGACTTTAGTAAACTTTCTCATTCTGTTCACCTCCTTTAAAGGTTTCAATGAATCTTTCAGTTATTTCCTGTCTATACCATTATCTGATAGTTTGACTTTCTTTGTCAAGAGTTTGCCTTTTTGGTAAAATAGTTTTAAGCTGAAACAAAAGAAACTATGCGATCCAAAAACTCTAACACTCTACCGCGAATTCTCAGCATCATTCTGACAATCCTTCTTCTGGGAGTTAGTCTTGACGGTTCAATTTTTCAGGGCGTTTCAGCCGATGAATTAGATCAAACCAGACAGGAAAAGGAGCAAAAAGAAAAAGAGCTGACCGAACAACAGAAGCAACTCGAGGCTAAAAAGGCTGAGGAGGGAACGCTGGCTGGCCAATATCAATCCTATGCCGGTCAACTGGAGCAGGCAGAAAAGCTGCTTGAAGAAAAAATTGCCGCCATTGCTGCCAGGCAAGCCGAACTTAAAAAACTAGAACAGGAAATGCAAATGCGGGAGACGGAATTGGCCGCTAAACAAGCTCTCATAGAACAAAGAATCCGCTCCCTCTATAAAAAGAGTTACACTCCCTCGATCGTGACTTTTTTTTCCAATGACAAACTTTCTTCTCTGGCAGAAGATTACACCTATCGAACCGTCATCTTAAAAGAGGATAAAAAAACGGCGATTGGTTTGGGCGAGATGATTTTGGCTATTGGGAAAGAGAGGGAAGAAAATGAGACACTCAAAGCCAGCCTGGAAAAAGAGAAGGAAACACTGGATTTGGACGTCCAAAAAGCCAAAGAGCAGATCGCGGCTTCTCAAGCCCAGATTGCAGCCAACCGCAACACCCAGCTGCAACTTGTACAACAGTTGGTAGGGCTTCAAGGGGCCCTTGCTTCTTTAACCCAAAAAGAACAGGAAATTTTGGCAGCCAAAGCCGCAGCGGCCGCAGCCCAAAATACGGTCGGCAACAATGAACAGACCTGGTTGTCCATTAGCACACCGGCACCGGGAAACAGCGGTAATTATTTTAGTTTCTGGACTTACGGTTATCCCCATCGGGTGGGGATGAATCAATATGGCGCCTATGGCAGAGCGCTCGCAGGCCAAACCACCGGCGAAATTTTACATGCCTATTATAATGCGGTGACCGTCACCGGAATTGATCCGGATGCGGGTTCATTTGAGGAGCCAACGGAGATTAAAGTTGATGGCTATGGCTGGATTTCCTTTCCCGATTATCTCAAAGGAATCGGCGAGATGCCTTCTTCCTGGCCAAAAGAAGCCCTGAAAGCTCAAG
>PFXB01000112.1 GCA_002791435.1 candidate division WWE3 bacterium CG_4_9_14_3_um_filter_43_9 | reverse complement strand
CTTTGGCGGCCTTGGGTTTGTAGTCCAAAATGTGGATCTGGCCGTTTCTGATCTGCAGGATATCAATGTGGCCTGTTATTAATTTCGGCAAGTCCGCTCCCGCAATTACTGCCGAAGTTTCCGGAGCCGATTCCTGTCGCTCGCCAATTCCTCCACCTCGGAGGAGCCCCTGCGGGTCACCATCCGAGGTGTTCCCTTGGCTCGCCTTCGACAACGAGTTTTTGTCTTCTACTTTTGAATTTTCAACTGTAATTTTGACATTTGAGTTTTGAGCTTTGAGTTCTTGGCTAGAAGTTTTGTTAAAAATTTCGAAGCCAAGTTGTGTTTTCATATGCAGCAAATCATCGCGGGTAATATACACCGGCACCTCAGTGGCAATGGTGACCGAATCGTTATACAGCATAAACTTTTGCAGAGCTTCGTGCCGCAGTTTGCGTTCAGCAACCGACTGCAGTACAAAAGTGCACAGCAGGTTGGCAAAATTCTGCTTGCCGCGCACCACCATCTGAGTTCTGGAAAAAGTCAAGGGCGCTTCCGAGGCTCTCAAGCCTTCTGCCTGTCCGCTTCTGGCGGAAAAGTATTGATGCGGACACTCGGAAGGCACCAGCTCCAAAAATTCCCGCAAAGGGTCAAAACGGTAATGCCGCACATCCTCCCACATAATGAGCCGGCATTTAGCCCTATGAAAGCGAAAGCGGAAAAGCTGGCGGTGGGCCAAAGTGGCGGTTACAACCATCTCGGAAGGCGTATATTTGCGTCCGGCAAACTCGCGGTAGCGGGAAAAGCGGCAGATGGGTTCAAATTCTTTTACCCATTTGGCCAAAGTGGCAGGCTTTAAAGTCATTTTGATTTTTTCCGCCCGCTCTTTTAGCAAAGAACAGGTTTGGCTTGGCGAATAACCTAAATTATAAAGACTCAAGGCGTCTAAAATCACTTCCAAGGGATAGTGCTTGCCGCTGGTTAAAACATTCTGGGTGAAAGTTTTACCGCAGGCTGTACATTGATAAAGCTGAATCCGCTCCTGTTGTTTTTGCCTGAAGCCTCTTTTGACAAATTGCGGCGAATGGCAGGCGGGACAGGCCAGTGAATCAAAGGCGGGTTTCTCATGACTTGGAGTGGTGATAATCTTACCTGCCTGCGCTGCGGCAGGCAGGCGGCTTTGAGAAAATTGGGGCTCGTTTTGTGTAATTGCGGCAATTTTCTCTCTGATCAATTTTATAAATTCCGACATAAGAATCTTCTTTCCCGGATTTCTTCTACAGAGATTTTAGAGGTTTTTCTTCTTTCAGGAGGAGAGACCTCTTATTAAAATTGTTTGACAACTCATTTTTATCTGTGTTGCCATTGCCTGGTATGAAAAAATCGTCTTTGAAGTCTAAATCTCGAGTTGTTTCTCTCCCAAAAATTTTTGAAACCCTTGACAAATCCACCCCTTTTTGTTATAAAAGACTCAATCGCGCCCCGCCAAAATTTATTTTGAGCGGGGATTATTTTTTAAAATTCCCCCAAATAACTCAACCGAGTCTTAAACAATCCCGTTTTTATTCCCCAAACTTCTCTCCCCAGATGACCTTTCTCATAAATCACCAACACCTGTTTTTTAAGCTTAATCAGATATTCGTAAAGCGGAGCAAAATCTCCGTCGCCACTCAAAAAGATAAAACTGGAATAACCCTCTTCTAAATATTTGTAAACCGCCATACAAATTTCAATATCAAAATCACATTTCCTTTTTTCAATTACCGTGTCGGCCACTTTGCCCACAATAATATATTTAACCGGCTTGGTGGTCAGCCTAAAACCAATCTTTTCGATTTCTTTTAAAAAACTTTTTGACTTTTTATGGCTGTCTTGACCATAGTAAAAGTTGGGCGAATTAATTTCCGGGTAGCCTTTTAGGTATTCAAAAAGTTTTTTTGGATCAACGCCTCTTTTTAAGGAAGACGTCCAACCATAAACATTCGCCCAATCGATAAAAACTGCCGTTTGGCCCTTGAGTTTTAGAATTTGCGGTTTGGCTTTCTTTTTCATCTTTTTCCTTATTTGATATACATTTTACCACATTGCCAGCCAATAGACTTTTTCTTCCTTTTGCGGGGCGTCTCCTACCTTGATCGTAAATCCATCTTTGGTTATATCTTCAACCCAAATCGTCGTTTTGTAAGACGGTGTCACATTGACCACCACCGGAGCAGTATCCCACATAATCCCGCATTCGGCAACCACTTTCCCTTCTAAAATCTCTCCCATTTTACACTCAGTGGCACTCTTGCCTTGTGAATTTTGAATTTTAAACTCGGTAACCCCAGCGCCAAGGATCAATATATTCCTAAAATTGCTGTTTCCTGCAATTACCCCTTCACTAATTTTCAAATTCCCATCTTTATCAATGGCCACTTTGCCGGACATAATCTCCAGCTCACCCAAACTGTCCGACTGCAACTGGAGTGGACCGGCGGTGGTTTGGAGGCTTCCCTTTTCCCCATCGATAACCACCAATCCTGCCGTAATACTTTTACCCACCGCCAGTTCCGTCAAAGTGGTTTTGCCTTTAACATTGAGATTTTCATTCAACACCAGGTTTTTGTCTAAAATCAGGTCTCCTTGGGGAGAGAGGGAAAAGTTTTGAGCCAAAGTAGCAGACTGACTGGTTTCGTTTTGTAAATCAGCTAGTTTGTTGATGACTGCTTCGAGGTTACCTACCAGTTCCCCAACCCGTGAGGAAAGAAGTTGGCGGTCGGTAATCTCACGAGTTAGGATGGTGGCTATCTCACGAGTTTGAGAAAAAAGGGCACTTAGATCAAAATTCGTGAGATTGGCAGAGGCTAATTTCAACTGCTCAATCTGCTGCTGTTGCTCCTTGATTGCCTCCACCAAAAGTACAGGCAATTTCTCGTAGTGGATGCTAAAATATTCGGTGCCATCACTGCCAGTAAACGAATAGGTGGCTTCGTTGAGACCTAATTTGATAAGATCCTGCGCCATAAAACCCAAACGCTTTTTGGCTCCGTCAGGCTCATCCAAGGCATTGTAGAGATATCCTGTAAGCCCCTGTACGACCGTCAGAGCTTGTGAACTGGAAAGAGAGGTAAGATTCTTCTTAAGTCGGATGTCGGAGGTTAGCAGAGCAATATCTCCAGTAGCATCATCGCGGTACAAGGCGGTGTCCCCGGTGACCGGGAAAGTACTCGCGCGAATAGTTCCCGCTACATCTAATTTTACTTGGGGACTTGTCGTCCCG
>PFXB01000094.1:2211-3401 GCA_002791435.1 candidate division WWE3 bacterium CG_4_9_14_3_um_filter_43_9 | reverse complement strand
AGCTTAAAACTTCTATCCCACCTCAACTCAATTGTGGCTAAAATGGAGTTTCCGAAATTAAAATTTTAATAAAGGAAACTGCCCATGTCAACCACTCAAGTTCTTCTTGCCTTTTCTGTCACCATTTTAACCGTGGTCTTGGCCATCATCGGCATTTATGTGGCTTTAATTTTAAAAGAAGTCCGTCAGAGCGTCAAAAAAATAGCGCCTGTTTTGGACAATGTTTTAAAAGAGCAGGAATATTTAAACCAGATTTTGGAAACCGCCCAAAAAACCACCAACCAGGTTTCCCAAGCCGCTGATTTTTTTACTCAAAACGTAGTTGAGCCCATTGGGGGCATTGTCAGTTTAGTCAAAACAGTCAGGAATTTTTTTCCTCAAAAGGGAAACAGAACCAAGACAAAGGAGGACTCCCATGAGTAATGATCGAAACGAAAACAGTTTTAAGGGTTTTGTCAAAGGATTGGCATTAGGGGCTTTGGTCGGAGGAGTTCTGGGAGTACTTTTTGCACCTGATAAAGGAGAAAAAACGAGAAGAATTGTAAGAAGGAAAATGGAAGATTTGAAGGAAAAAGCGGCTGATTTTTCCGAAACTTTGGCTGAAAAGCAAGAAGATCTGCCGGGCATGATTGCCGAAAAAGTGGAGAAGATCTCAGATTTTTTGGAAGAGAAAAAAGAAAACTTGGGTTATAGTAAAAAAAAATTGAACCCCGAAGTTGAGGAAGAACAAGGAGTAACCAATCTCGAGCCTGAAACGTTAGCAAAAAAGGAAGCAGCGGAAAAGGTAAGCGGAGTAAAAAGAAGGCCCTTAAAAAAGGGGATTAAAAGTTTTTATCGCCGGACAAAAAGAAAACCCCGCTAAACTTTTTTTTAGACAGAAAAGATTACTTTAAAGAACGGACCTTAGGGGACAGAAGGTTCGTTTTTCATAAATTTTCAAGGCTGTGGTTGGTAATTTTGCGCAGAGTTTCGTTAATCAGGGTTTGATAGCCAACCTTCCTTATCACTGCTAGACGTTGAAAATAGAGGATAATGTCATCATCCAATCTTAAGGTTTTTTGGATTTTACGGGGTTGGTAAAATCTTCCCCGGATTCCTTTTGAAAAATCATATTCCTTTTTGAGTTGGAATTTTTGTTCTTCGTCAGTAGTTTTCATATTGTTTCCTTTCTTTTTTGGTAGTTTTTCTTG
>PFXB01000094.1:1436-2193 GCA_002791435.1 candidate division WWE3 bacterium CG_4_9_14_3_um_filter_43_9 | reverse complement strand
TTTCGAACCCTCCGATCTATTCTTCAGACAAGTTCCATCAGCTTATCCAGCTCATCTTCGGCTAGACCAATAGTTTCCTTCAGCCTATCAAAAAACGCCGCATCTCCAGCTACCCCGCCATCTCTTCCAACAAAGGCAGGTCTTTCACCGGAAGAAGTTTTAATAGTACACAACTCATAAACAAATATTCCTTCAGTTTCCCGATCCGCTGTATCTGATTTCAATATGGCAAACCGCCGTTTTCTTCCGTCTTTTTCAGCATTATAGACAGTAAGAAAGTAGTCTATTTTATGGATACCCGGCGCCTCTGGCAAAGCTTTAATATCTGTTTCCAAAACAGGAAGACCGTATGCTAAAAATAAACTGTTAGTCCTCTCAGTTTTTATCCTGTTATACAGCTCGCTATCATTAACCACCATCGCTGCGCCGTCTCCAATTCTGACTTTATAACTTGCTTTTCCACCAATAATATTATTCTGAAAGAAAACAGTGACTCCCGGCGGAATTGTTCCCGGTACTGTCTGGGAATACATATTCACTGCAGCCGGTTGTTCTCTCCTGAACAAATCAGGAGGAATCCTCCCCTTAACGACGACTAAACCGGCAGCGGGACGACAAATATTCTCTCCTTGGGTAAAATCAATCACCGGGAGTCCTGTCTGGGAAGATGCAGGTGATTCAGCCTCCGAAGGTTGAGCTACCACCTCTGCCTCCATAGCATCAGGAAGGCGTATAGCCGGAGCCATCGAAACCTCAG
>PFXB01000094.1:531-1430 GCA_002791435.1 candidate division WWE3 bacterium CG_4_9_14_3_um_filter_43_9 | reverse complement strand
CAGGAGGTTCAACCGAAGGTACAGCCAGCGATGCGGCTGGTGCGACGAGCACCTCGTCCGCCAGAACCGTTTTTTCTGGAATGGGTGTTAGTACCTCCCCAGGTGAAACAGGCTTCGTCTCTGCAGCACCGGATACTACAGGAGCTTCGATCAGTGGTGGAGCTTCAGGTGGCTCGGCTATTTCTTCCGGTGGAACGGGTGGAGTAAGAAATCTGATTATTCCTGTAAGATCTCTTTTAACCTCATCGAGAATGACTCTATCCATTACCCGTCCTGTAAGATTATCAGCGGTCACAGCCACTTCTCTTCTTTCCCTGCCGGTATGATATCGGAAAACTACCTCTTCCTGCGGCTTCAGAAGATCCACTCTATCAGGCATTCCCCAACCCAGCTGACCAGCAAGCTGTTCAAGATACAACCTGTCTGCCTCCCCTGCTTCATCCAGCCAGAACTTGCAGGCGATATCGAATAAATGGAGGGCGGTTTCCTCCTGTCTGTCAGCAGGAACAAAAGGAAGAATTTGGGCAAAAACGCGTACATCATGACGAAGATTTCTCACTTTTACCGGCAGGGAGGAATAACCCTTTTTTTCAATAGCAGCCCAAACAGCCGCTAAAGCAGTCCTGTAGTCAGCCTGACCAAGATGTGCTAGACTGTTGACTACCAATTGGGATGTTTCGGATACATCCGGATCGTCTTTGACCTTCCCAAGATATGTCCTGAAATTCTCGGCAAAGCGGGAAGAACGGGAACGGTCTCGCAGTCCTGCCAGCAGTTTCCCCCCTTTTTCCTGCAGGTCTTTTCCCGAAATATCATATTCTTCCCAGCTAAAAAATTGTCTTTCTTTCTGTATCTTTCCTTCTTCTTGTTTTAATGGAAGTTCAGCATATTTATAATCT
>PFXB01000094.1:0-497 GCA_002791435.1 candidate division WWE3 bacterium CG_4_9_14_3_um_filter_43_9 | reverse complement strand
CTATTAGACTCTCCAAATATTCTATATCCGCTGGACTGCATTCTCCCAGGATGATTTTTTCGTTTATGTTTATCAGATCAGGCAAGATTGTATTTTTAACACTTATCGTCAATCGATTCTGGTAAAGAATCGTTTGCGCCAATTCAACTGTAAACTCTACCATTTCCAGACAATCCCGGACAGGACCAGTCTCTCCTGTTGATCGCAAGCCCTCCCGGGCGATAGCTGTCGCTAGAGAATAATTGGCCGAATTTAAACTTGTCAAAGCTGCATCTAAATGACTTACACCAGAAGAGACAGCAGAATCCGTCTCGGAATTTAACCACCCATTCAAATATTCGTTGCACCTTGTATCTATATTGTGATGATCGGCTATGATCTTTTTTTCTCTTGTCCTTACACCGATTTGGAAGAGTGCGTCTAATCCGAATTTTACCCGTTCCTCCCAATTTTCTGCCCTACCGGAAAGCTGTTGTGCTGCCTTCGTAAACCCCCTT
>PFXB01000002.1 GCA_002791435.1 candidate division WWE3 bacterium CG_4_9_14_3_um_filter_43_9 | reverse complement strand
TTGGTTAACTTCAGGTTGGCATCTGCCACCTAAAAAATCACCGTTTACCCATTTATGGGTTCTATTGGACTGTTAATGAGCTAATTATGCAATAGGTCTATTGTATTATAGACTTTTTGAAAGGAGAGTCGACTGCCCATAAAGGAAGAAAAAACCCTACCAGTTTGCGAGCAAGTTTTTGGGTTTAAAAAATTACTCTTCGAGCGAGTCGAAGACGAGCCGAGAAGTACCATATTAAGGTAGTTCTCCACGCTTCGCCTCGCGGCGAATTGGTCGAACAATAATAGCACTTTACTTTCAAAAACACATGTCATCCTGAGGAGTCCGCCCCGCCGAATCCCTGCCTCGCCGGCAGGCGGGGGCGGGGACGACGTGAGGAACCCGGAGGTGTAAAGCAAACCATTCGGGATTTTTCTCCGCCAGCTGGAGGATCAGAATGACAAGAATAATAGAGGAGAGAGAAAAAACAAGCGCGAACTCTCCTTTGAAACGGAGAGTTTTTGCGTATATGGGGGTAAAAACCTCATATACATTGGAGCGGATAATTTCTGGGTTTACTCCAGAGGCCGAAATGACCTTTTAAGCAAATTCAGAATAATAATCGCACTTTAAAAGCTAGAGAAGTTTGACGAATTCCTCAACGTTTAGCCTTAAATCGTTAATAATTCCGCGTAGAGTACCGCGAGGAATTGTTTGACTGGGGTGTATAGGAATGGTGGTTCTACGACCATCGGGATGCTTAAAAGCATGGGAACCTTTTTGGTGATGTTTTTCAAAGCCGAGATACTTGCAGTACTTGAATCACTTGGGATGATTTTAAGACAGGAATTTTAGGCATAGGTAAGATTACTTTGAGGATGAGAATTAATTTTTAGTTCTTGTTCCGAAACAGTCTGAATTACCTCAAGCGACTCTTCCTGGGGAATTTCTTGTTTGTCTAAAAGAAGGCTTTCTAAATGGCAGAGAATCGCCTCTTTAAGGTTTGATTTAGTCTCTTCAATAGTTATGCCATAGGTATGACAACCGGGTAAGGACGGTACATATCCATGATAGCCGGGGGCATCTTTTTCAATAATGGTACGAAAAGTATAGATTTTCATAGTGGCCTGATTATACCTAAAGAGAAAAGAGCCTGTCAATCTTTTCTAAGCGATTGTAGAAATTACTGCCATCGAAAATGATGAAAATGCGTTCTTTCCCGGACATAAAGTTTTTTGAAAAGCCCTGAAGCTTAAAAACCGCAGGGCGAGTTAGTAGATTTATATATAACAGAAGAAAATTGGCGTTTTTGTTTGGGGGAAAAACCTTCAAGAAAAAGCACCAAAATTGCACCTTAAAAGTCAGACTTCATCGGTAGATTTGGTGGGTTCCAATATCGTAAAAAAGCACTTTTTCTTGATCAATGAATTTAAAGAGAATGCGATATTGGTAATTCACCGAGAAGGAAGAAAGTCTTGAAAGTCTACCTTTGAGTTTATGGGTTTTTAAACGCGAATCGAAAGGATCTTTCCTGAAAAGTTGAGTTTTTTGATCGGCCAGTTTTTGGATTGAAGAAGGAAGTCTACGAAACGATTGAGAAAAGTGAGAGGTTGGAAAGATCTTTATCATGGCACATTACAAAGTTCTTTTAAAGAAGAGACAGGCTTGAGTTTGTTTTGGGAGAACCCCTTATTTCCTTGAGCTACAAGGTGTAAAACTTCCTCCTCGGTTAATTCTTGGGGTTTGGAGACTTTATCAGATACCCTAAGGACGCTCTTCTTGAGCATTCGGCGCGGGATTTTGAGGAGTAAATAATCCTTGGTTTGTTCAACAATGATTTTGTTTAACATAGTGGTTTGATTGTAGATGAATGAGTGGGTTTTTGTCAACAGCAAGTCACAGTTTCTGGCCTCTGGTTGCTAGTTTATAGTTGCCAGTAACCAGCAACTTGTAACTCAATTTGCACCTTAAAACTTATTTCTACAATTCTCTAGACTCGGGGATTGTGATGGTCACATGACTGGCCATCAGAACCCTCAAGTTTAGAGGAAGGCTGGTTCTGCTTGTTCTGGGCGGATGACCTTGTAGTGAGATTCTCCAGTAGTTAAAGGAGCAAGCTACAAGGGTAACGCAGATCCCGGGATGAGCAATCTAGTCTTTAGAGTGGCCATGGGTGAGCTTCCAAAAGGGGGAACGGTGGGCAAGTTACAAGAGTTTTTTGTGACTTTTTGTCATCTCAAACGGGATTTCTCATCACCTACCGGTGAATCGAAACGACAGAAGGAAATCTACGCCATGGAGATATTTTTCCGAAAAGCACGAAATTGCACCTTAAAATCAGAGATTTTTTAGGAATTCATCTAGGGGAATTTCCGCCTGTCGCAAGATTGCCCTTAAGGTTCCTTTCGGGATGGGGCGAGGATGTACGGCAACCTGCGTCCACCTGCCATCTGGGTGTTTTAACCGCACATGGCTTCCACGAGCGCCAACTTTGACAAATCCCAAGCGTTCAAGAGTCCTGATAGCTTGTTGAGGTTTAACAAAGGGCGGGATTTTAGTAGTCATGTTGTGTTTAGGGAGACTTTCTTTGGCAAAACAACTTGGGTATTGACGATGATGGTTTCTTCCGGATGATCAACCGGCACTTCTTCGCTATCTTTTGCTAAAGATTCAATGGCCAGCAGAATGCCATCTTTAAGGCTTTGTAAAACCGCGTCAATAGTTGGACCATAATCGGTGACTCCTAAGGTAGGAACATAGGCGGTATAGACGAGTGTTCCATCGGGATAGGTTTCTTTTTCAATGATAACTCGGTAGTTTAAGACTTGTTTTTCCATGATAAGGATAGTATAGCACCAAGTCTGCGGTTTAAACAAGTATTTTTTGGTGTTTTTGTTTGAGTAAAAGTCCTCAAGAAAAAGCACCAAAAATAATTTTGAACCTAGTCTCGCACTTTAAAACTTATTTTCGAAGCGGGAAAACCACGGGCTTTAGCCCGTGGATGAGAGCGTCCAATGTTTTTCCGCAAGAAATCAAGGAAACCCCGGGCTTTAGCCCGGGGAGGACGTCATTTCTACATCAACTCTAGACTCGGGGATTGTGATAGTCACACGCTGGCTATTAGAACCCTCGAGTTTAGAGGAGGGCTGGTTCTGTTTGTCCTGGGCGGATGACCTTGTAGTGAGATTCTCCGGTAGTCAAAGGAGCAAGCTACAAGGTGAACGCAGATCCCGGGATGAGCAGTCCGGCCTTTGGAGTGGTCATGGAAAGCCTACGGTGGAGGAAGACACGTTTTTTTGTGTGGATG
>PFXB01000117.1 GCA_002791435.1 candidate division WWE3 bacterium CG_4_9_14_3_um_filter_43_9 | reverse complement strand
TGGGGGGTTGAACCATGGGGGGAGTACCTGAGATGTTCTTTCTGCGGGGCGGGTGCTAGTATGTACTCTAGCAAGGGCGCCATTTCTTTGGAAAGGGCGCAGAAGGATAAGCTTTCCATTGGCGATTGTTGTCCGACCTGTGGCGAGACACTTCAACTCTATTGGTCGAATGAAGCCATCCAGCAGTATTTTGCCGAGATGATGATAGCGCCCGATTATGTCGGGTTTGTGGCTTTTGTCTCTGGCGAGTTCGCTGGATGGTGTATCGGCTATCAGAAAAACTGGCAAGACAAACCAGTCTTTTATGTCGATACAATCGCTATCGTGCCTAAATTTCGCCTTGCGGTCTGGCGATATCGTCTGATGCGTCGGTTTACTTTGCACCTAATGATCCCCACCTTGCGGCGAGGGTATAAAGGGATGCTTTTCCGCACTCATCTCAAGGCACCTTGGGTAGCGGATATCGCCACTGTGTATGGTTTCCGTTTCACGGGTGTTATCTCGGATGAGGATCCTGACCGTGGTTATTGGTGGGCACCACTCACGGTGACCACCATCGCGAGGGCGCTACTAGTTATCACAGCAGCCGGTGTCTTTCAACCGCTTGCGCGAAAGATCGACCGCTGGTTACGAAGTCGACGGAGGCTTGTAACTTAACGCTTTCGCACCAGCATCATAAAACCATCCTTGATCGGGATCGACCAGTCCTCTCTGGTTATCAAGGATGGTTTTTTCTTTTTTTGAAAGTTATTACATTTTCTGATATATTTATCTTGGTTAGTTTTCTTTTATAGAACAAGATGTTTTCAAAAACTCTAACTTTCAGCGACATCGTTTTATTTTTAACTTGCGCTACGCACATATTCTTAGCCATATTTGTCTTTTTTCAGGCAAAAAAGAAATTGATTAATCGTGTTTTTGCACTTTTTATTTTAAGTGCGGCAGGTTGGGTTCTATCTAATACTTTAATTGATTTAAGTACCAATATTGTGGGAGCTTTAATTTGGGGGAGAAGCACGGCAATTACAACGAGTCTCTTAGCTGTGAATCTTGCCCACTTTTCCTTAATTTTTCCGCAAGAAAGCAAATATAGAATTTCGGCGGTCAAAATTATTTGGTTAGCTGGTGCCGTTTTTACTTTTCTTTCTTTTACACCCCTAATAGTCGCTGGTGTAGATATTAATATATATCCAGTTAGAGTACTCCATGGCCCTCTGTATTACTTCCTAATTATATTTATTGTTTCATTAATTATTTATTCTTTTATTAATTTTAGGAAGAGTTATCTGCAAGTAGAACGACTAGAAAAAGTGAAATTTAACTATTTCCTTTTCGGTTTGTTAGGATCCGTAATAACAGCCCTTAGTTTTAATGTGGTATTTCCAGTAGCGGGGATAACTAATCTTGTTAGGTTGGGACCAACATCCACCCTTTTACTTGGATTAAGTACTACTTATTCAATTATTCGTTTTCGTTTCTTAGACATCAAGGTTGCCTTGCGGGCCTTGGCGGTGAAACTCATCTCCGTTATAATTCTAACCCTCATTTTTCTCGGTACCTATTATGTTTTTCGCCTTTTTATTGTGCAAATGACCATGCAAGTTGGAGTTGGTTTAATTATCACCTTAGCTTTTATCAGCGCTTTTTTCTACCGACCACTCCTTTCTTTTATTCGTAATTCTACGGATGCGGTTTTGTTCCAGCGTGAATACTCTCGGGAAGAACTTTTAAAAGAACTCGGCAAAACCGTTAGCGAATCCATCGATCTTACTATCCTCATTGAAAACATCAAAGACGTTCTGTTACAAGTGATGCACATGAAGTTTGTGGCCTTCGTCTTCTTTCCGGAAGAAAGAATAGGCTTGTCTAAATTTGAAGTCGAAAGCTTCGGGCCTTTCAATAAAAAATATGCCTTTCAAAGCGATAACTTCTTGGTTTCAACTCTCAACCAAACATCAGAAGTTTTGGTGCGCGACGAGCTTAAGCGCAGGGCTGAGGATATAGAAAGCCCGGCCAAGAAAAATATGGAAACAATCGTTACTGAAATGGACAAAATTGACGCCCAGGTTTTGGTGCCCTTGCCGGCTTCCAAAGGCTTGGTCGGCATGTTGGCCTTGGGGGAGAAAGGCTCCGGCGACGCTTATACCACAACCGACATTCAAACCCTGGAAACCTTAATGTACCAAGCCGGGACTGCCATTGAAAATGCAAGGCTTTATAACGAAGTCAAATCTTTTTCCCAAAAGTTACAGCAGGAAGTTAAAGTTGCCACCACGGATCTTGTCGACAAAAATAAATTCCTTAATACTCTGCGCCGCTTAGACCAAATTATCATGAACACCCTTGATCTTTCCTCCATGTGCCAGAAGATTGTCGATACCGTCTCCTGGGAAATGGGTTATGCCGGGGGCTTGATTGGCCTCCTCGACAAGAAAAACAACCTTATTCGCACTCAAGCTCTTTCCGATGCTCCCATTTTTCAAAAAGTCAAAAGTCTCCTGCCCAAGGATTTAAGAGACCTGGCCATTTCTCTAAACGACGAGCATCATGTTTTAGTTCAGCTTCTAAAAGATGGCGAGATGAAAGTGGTTCCCAGAATGGCCGCGCTTTTTACCCCAGCCATCAGCTATGACTTGGCAGAAAAAATTCAAGGATTAACTAAGATTAAAACCAATTTGGTGTATGCGCTTTCAGCCAAAGGTAAAGAGCTGGGAATCATCATTATAGGGTTAACCAAAGATTATGCCGAGGTTTCTGAAAGGGAAAGAGAGCTGATTCAGGCTTTTGTGGAGCAAGCCGGAATCGCAGTCGAAAATGCCACGCTCTACTCTGAGTTGGAACAAATTAACAAAGAACTTAATCAGGCCAATGTACATTTGAAAGAACTCGACAAGATGAAAGACGAATTTGTCTCGATTGCATCCCACGAGCTCAGAACGCCGATGACGGCCATCAAGGGTTATTTGTGGATGTTGGATTCCGGAAAACATAAGCTTAAAATGGGCCGGCGGCACGCCGAATATTTAGAGAGAGTCAAAGCCTCAACCGAAAGGCTTATCAATCTTGTCAACGACATGTTAGATGTCTCCAGAATCGAGGGCGGCAGAATGCAGCTGAATATCAAGAATGGTGTTGCCGAACATATGATTTCCGGAGTGTTGGCCGAGATCATGCCCAAGGCTTTGGAAAAGAAAATAGATTTAATTTTCGAACGGCCAAAAAGTCCGCTGCCCAAAGTCAGGATTGATGAAAACCGTATCCGCGAGGTCTTGAT
>PFXB01000093.1:11911-19162 GCA_002791435.1 candidate division WWE3 bacterium CG_4_9_14_3_um_filter_43_9 | reverse complement strand
AGAAAGAAGGCGCATGACAAAAAACATACTCGCAAAAGTCGTCAGCGGAATTGTGACGCCACTGGCTTCTCCGAAAAACCCCTTAAATATTCTAATCGTTGGTACCGAAGCCAGTCCATATGCTCAAGTGGGGGGTATCGGGCGCGTTCTTTTCTTTTTACCGCAGGCCTTAATGCGGTTAGGCCATGATGTTAGAGTCATGATTCCAAAGTATGGAAAAATAGATGAGAAAAAATATCCCTTGGAGTTGGTTTATGAAGGATTAAAAATTCCAACCGGAGAGAAGGGAAGTAATGAATACTTAATCTGTAATGTTAAAACCCACAAATTACCGGAAGGGCCGCGAGTCTATTTCTTAGAAAACATGGAATATTACGAAAAGCGGGCCAACGAATATGGTTATGTTGATGATCCAATTCGTTTTGCTATCCTTTGCCGGGGAGTTTTGGAATTTATCAGACATTACGAAGAATGGAAACCGCAAATAATCCATTGTAATGATTGGCAAAGTGCTCTTATCCCGCAGTATTTAAAAACAGTTTATAAGAATCGATTAAAAGATATCACGGTTCTTTATACCATTCACAATCTCTATTATCAGGGGATGTTTGACCATCATTTTGTTTCTGAATTGGATTTCGATGATGGGAAAAGTCAAATTCCATCTTTTTTCTCTGAGAGGATCCACAAGATCAATCCGATGCGCAGAGGCATAATTTATGCGGATTTAATCAACACTGTTTCGCCAACCTATGCTCAGGAAATTCTAACCTCTGAATACGGCGAGGGATTGGATTCGCTCTTACGCGAGTTGCGAACAAAACTATCGGGAATCTTGAATGGGATTGATTATACAGAATTTAATCCGGCTACAGACAAGATAATCCATAAGAATTACACTTCATCCTCGATCGAATTAAGAGAAGAAAATAAAAGAGAATTGCAAAGAGAATTCAATTTACCGATCGATCCCGAGACGATGATTTTCGGAATCAGTTCCAGATTAGAAGATCAAAAAGGGATAGATCTTTTTATGGGTGTAATTGAGTATGTTCTGAAGGAATATAAAGCTCAATTAATCGTGAATGGCGGAGGAGAAGGGAAGTATTTATCATTTTTCCAGAAATTAGAAAAAGATTTTCCGGGCAAAGTTGGTACGAATTTAAATTTCGACTACACTCTGCCGCGTCATATTTTTGCCGGAGCGGACGTATTCTTGATGCCTTCGCGTTTCGAACCCTGCGGAATAACCCAGATGGAGGCGATGCGTTACGGAGCAATTCCCTTGGTTCGCGCCACTGGCGGTTTGGCTGATACAGTGGAGGATTTTAATCCAACAAACAATACCGGAACTGGTTTTGTCTTTAAGACATTTGATAAAATGGCTTTCTTCGGAACCTTAGTGCGGGCAATGGAAACCTATAAATATAAAGCCGTCTGGAAGAATCTCATCAAAAGAGCCATGAAAAAGGATTTTTCCTGGGTAGAATCCGCTAAAAGATACAGCGATTTATACTATCGAGCTATCGATTTGTATCGGCAGAAAAAAATCGCCAGAACCCATATACAAAATCAAGAGGAGGGGTAATGATTTGGGCCCCATTCCTTCACTGGTATCAACCGCCGAATCAAACGAGGGAGATTATTCTTAAAGTTATCAAAGAAAGCTACGATCCTGCCATTTCTCTTCTAGAAAGATATTTAAACGCCAGAATCACTTTAAATGTTAACGGATGTTTAACCGAACAGATTGTTGCCATACAACCGGCCCTTTTGGAGAGAATAAAGACTTTAGTTTTGGCAGGGCAAATTGAACTTGCCGCCAGCGCTAAATATCATCCATTGCTACCTTTACTTCCCAAGAGTGAAATTGAGAGGCAGATAAACCTGAATATAGAGACTAATCGTCATTATTTTGGCGATATCTATAAACCCCTTGGTTTTTTCCCTCCCGAATTGGCTTTTAGCAATGAACTGGCCGAAGTTGCCTCCCGGATGGGATTTAAATGGATTATTCTGGACGAGATTTCGCTTGACGGATCGCTGGAAAACGAAGGTTGTGCGAAGATCTATCAGCATAAAAATTTTCCCAATTTAACCCTTTTTTTCTCTGACCGGCAAATTTCGCACACGATACGTTCGACCGATAAACTGGAGGCGAGCAGTTTCTGGTCTGAGGTGAAAGGGAAGATTCAAAAGTCTCAATATCTAATCACCGCCAACGACGGAGAAACGTTTGGACATCACTTCAAGCACAGAGAAGAAATTTTGGAATTTGCCTTTGAGGATCACGAAATTCAACTTTTCACCCTTTCGCAAATTAAACGCAAGTTTGCGAAGAAATTACAATCAATTATTCCTCAAGCAGGAACTTGGGAAACAACTGAAGAAAACATTAAACAAAAGAACCCCTTTCCTTTATGGAAAGATCCTAAAAATAAAATCCATAAACTTCAATGGCTCTTAACCGAGATTGCAATCCATGCCGTTGAACAAGTGGAAAAACCCGAAGATGATAGCGGGTTAGTCTATGCATCTTCCAGGAATCATTTAGACAGGGGATTGCATAGTTGTCATTACTGGTGGGCTTCAGCTTACCCTTGGTGGAATCCGGATATTATTATTGAAGGGTCAACCGAGCTCATCCGTTCGATTCGGAGTCTGCCCGAACTGCCGGCTAGTATCAAGCAAAAAGCCGAAAAGATTTATGCTGAAATTTCAAAAACTACCTGGCAATGGCATTGGGGAGATGTTGCACAAAAGAAGATCAAAAAGTATGACAGTCTTTATAGATCAAAAGTCGTTTAAGTGGAGACTTAAAGTGAAGGTAACCATTTCAGTTATTACCGCTACCTATAACCGCAAAAAATTTCTCAGGGATTGCATCGAAAGTGTTGCCAACTCGATTTTATCACCGCGAAAAGAGATTGCGGTTGAACACATCGTCTTTGACGGCGGTTCAACTGATGGAACGGATGAATGGATCAAAAGTACCTATCCGTCGCTTAAGTATTTTCGCGAAGAGAGAATACATAGCCCGGCTGAAGCTCGCAATAAAGCCATCAGACATGCGCAGGGTGAATATATTTTTGTTTTAGACAGTGATGATGTCATCTTGCAGCGAACGCTTTATCATTTTTATACCCATCTTGAAAGAAAGGCCGAATCATGGGCCTATAGCGACTTTCTGAGAGTGGACAAAAACTTAAGGTATATCCTGGCTCAAGATTATTATGGGTGGGAATACCGGAATCCTCAGGCCATGTTGGAATCGATGTTCGCCGGTCAGCACTTTATTCAACACAATGTGATGTTTGCCAAAGAATTATTTTTTAAAGTTGGCGGATATGATGAAGAGCTTGAGGTGGCTGAAGATTTAGATCTTTTTATCCGCTTTTTACTACATGGAGAAATGCCGCTTTATTTACCGATCATCTCCCACTTGCACAGAAAGCATGAATCAAATTTTTCCATTGGACAAGGCGGAGCACAGCATTTAAAAAATCTTGAGCACCTGAAAAGAAAGTATAAATGGGATGAAAAAGGAAGTAAATAAAATGGCCAGTTTTGGAGCGTCATTTATAAAGCAGATATTTCCGATTTTTTCCGCTAAGGAAAAAGCGGAGGAATATCTTTCCGCAAAACTTAAGCAGGAAATTAACGTTGATCAAATAAAAGTCTCTTTTAGTGTAGATTCCCAGATTGTGGGTTTTCGCTATAAACTTGGCAAAGTGATCGAGGTTTACGGCAAACCATCAGAGAGGCTGCATCTGAAAACCGGCTTTAAAGATTCACTATTTTTGGAAGCAGAATACCTCATCTTGGATTATCTTTATAGAAAGGTTTGGGTTGATAACAAGATTATCGTTCCCCAACCTTTGTTCTATGATCGCAAGCTTGGATGTTTTGTCAGGAATGCGATTGCAGGAGAAAATCTAGCGAGTATCATTCTAAGAAAGAATTCGCTGACGAAAACTAAATCGGATGATTCTTTACACCTCTTGTTGGCTGCCTTGCGAGAGGTAAACTGGCAAAAAATGCCGATCAAACCACCGTACTTTCTGAAGAACCGTCTCAATGAAATGGCGACGGAATTGGTGCCACTTATTAAGTTAGCCAAGTGGAAGATTCTAGATCTCAAAAATCTTGAGTTTGATTTAGCCGAATTTATTGGATTGGCGACGGATATTTTAGAAAGGTTAGGAAATTTAAAACTGCGGGAGTCTGAAATGTCGTTTTGCCACGGAGATCTTCACCATCAAAACATTCTTTGTCAGATGGGGAAAGTGGGTTTAATTGATTTTGATAAAGCGGGCATTTTTTCTTCGCTTTATGACCTTGGAAGCTATCTATTTTATCTTGATTATAAGTTTAATAGAGTATTCGATCGAAAAACACTGATGGATCATAAGCAAAAAATGATTTCTTTTTTTCTGACAGAAAAACCATCGGAAAAGAAGAGGATAGGAGAGATCAATCTATTTCAAGCCGAAATTGCTTTACGGATAGCCTTAAGTTTAATGGTAGAAGTGGTAATGAGTAATGATTCCCAGCGCCCTGAAATCACACAAAGAACAGAAACCCTGTATTTATTAGCAGAAAAAATAGGTAGGTGCTTAAAAAACCAAGAGCCGGATTTGGAGGTTTACCGTTATTTTGATCCGGGATTTGCGGCAGAGTAGCCCGAGAGTTAGAAGTAAGTCAAAAGTAAAAAACCGGTATCATCCCGCCCCTCGGGTCGGCGGACTCCTCAGGATGACGCAAAGAGGAACAGGGATGAGACACTCTGCCAGTTACGCGACTAGAATTCAATTAGAGATAGAAAAAGGATTATGACCGATGAAAGTCTTTTTTATTGCCTCAGAATGTGCTCCGATCGTTAAGGTCGGAGGATTAGGAGACGTGGCCGGAGCTCTTCCCAAGGCTTTGAAAAAAAACAAGGTGGATGTCACAGTTTGTCTTCCCTTTTATAAAACTATTGATCCGGAAAAATATGCTTTAGAGCTGGTTTTAAAAGAGCTTAAAGTATTTTACGAGGAAGATTATAACAAGGTGACGGTTTGGCGTACCATGTTGCCTGGTTCAGAAGTGCCGGTACTTCTTTTTGAAAATGTAAAATATCTTTCTGGCGGAGGTGTTTATTTTGCCAGATCGGCATTTTGTGAATCGCACCGGGAAGTTGAACGTTTTTCTTTCTTTTCCAAATCCATCCTGGAATACCTGAAAAATCAAAAAATCAAAGCGGATCTTTTCCACTGTAACGACTGGCATACGGCCAGCGTTCCGATCCTTTTGGCGACACTTTATAAAAAGGAAAGGATTTTGCGCCATGCGGCCTGTGTCTTTACAATCCATAATTTAGGCAACCAAGGTATCGCCGATTTGGTTGTTTTAGACGAGCTAGGAATCAATAAAAATTCCCTAAAATTCTTGGATTGGGACGCCCAAAACAGGGATATTGATTTGATGATGCAGGGAATCGTCCAGTCGGATGCAGTGAATGCCGTTTCCGAAACCTATGCACATGAAATTTTGACAAAACAATATGGAGCCGGATTAGAGGAGGTTTTGAGAGGTAAAAGTGGAAGACTGTTCGGAATTTTAAATGGGATTGACTATGATGTCTTCGATCCGCAGAAAGACCAGAGCCTCTTTTTTCGCTATAATTTGAAAAACTGGAGAGAGGGTAAGAAAAAAAATAGGGAAGAACTTAAAAAAAGACTAAATTTGAGCCAAAATGATAAACCTCTCGTTGGAATGGTGACTCGTTTAACCGAACAGAAAGGTTTGAATTTGGTGGAAAAAGTTTTTGATAAAATGATCCAATTAGGATTTCAGTTTGTTCTCTTGGGACTAGGTGATGAAGAAATAGAAGAAGCTTTTAAAGAATTGGAGAGAAAATATCCGCAAGACGTTTCCATAAACCTAAAATTCAGTACTGCGCTTGCCAACCAAATTTACGCCGTCTCGGATGTATTTTTAATGCCATCCAAATTTGAACCCTGCGGTTTAGGCCAGATGATAGCTTTAAAGTATGGAGCAATTCCCATCGTCAGGGCAACCGGCGGACTCAAAGATACAATTCAAGACCGAAAGACCGGCTTTGTTTTTAAGTCCTTTACAGGCGAAGCATTGCTCAAAGTATTAATCAGAGCGAGAGACGCCTTTTCCCAGAAGGAAGCCTGGAAGAAAATCGTAGAGGAAGGAATGAAGGAAGATTTTTCTTGGGACAGATCCGCCAAAGAGTATTTAAATTTATATCAGAAAGCTTTACAATTTAAACATGAGTCAATATCTGCAAAATCCGATTACTAAAAAATGGATAGTTTTTGCTCCGCAACGATCGAAGAGGCCGGATGTCGCCAGAGGGATGGAGCCGGTTTGCCCTTTCTGCAATGGACACGAAAATTTGACTCCGCCTGAGGTTTTTCGGATCGGGAAAGGTGAACCGAACAAAGAGGGATGGGATGTCAGGGTTATTCCCAATTTGTATCCGATTACAAAAATTCACGAGCTGATTATTCATAGCCCGGATCACCGCAAAAATTTAATGGATTTACCGCCAAAACAAGTCAGAATGATTTTTGAAGCCTACAGAGCCAGATTTTTATTTCATAAAGCCAAAGGACAAGTCTTCCTTTTTCATAATCATGGGAAGATGGGAGCCGAATCTTTGCCGCATCCCCACACTCAACTGTGTGTTATTCCATTTGAAATACCTTTAGAGGCAGGAAGATTGGGTGATCCCAACAATCTGGCTTTTGAGACAGGCAAATTTATGGTTTTTTGTCCCCGAACATCAGAATGGCCTTTTGAAACGTGGATTGCACCTAAAAGACGAGGGTTTCAATTTGATGAGATTGATGAGGCTGAACTAACTGATTTTAGTAGTTTAGTGCCTCAGGTTTTGAAAAAGTTAGGTAGTAAACTGGATGGCGAATTTGCCTTTAATTTTTTCATCTATCCCGGGGGAGATTGGTATTGGCGTTTGATTCCAAGGACAGTCAATCGAGGCGGATTTGAGTTGGGGACCGGAATTATGGTTAATACTCTTGACCCCAAAGAAACAATCAAACTTCTTACGAAATGAGCTACTCTCACTTTTTCTACCTTCGGTAAGCTTGACTTTTTCCTCAGTTGCTAAAAATATTCAATAATTATCATTCGGGATATTGGATTGGGGGGCTTTTCCGATGATCCACAATACTGCCTCTTTGGTATAGCGGCGGTCTCCTCGGGAATTAATGCGGA
>PFXB01000093.1:3715-11901 GCA_002791435.1 candidate division WWE3 bacterium CG_4_9_14_3_um_filter_43_9 | reverse complement strand
TTTGCCCTTTTTCCCCCAACGTTTAATCGTTAAAGGCGAGACTCGTAAGAATTTTGCCACTTCTTTGACCGTCATCAAGTCGGGGAGGTGTTGATAATTGTTAACTCCAGACTGAATTTCATCATCCATAATGAAATACCTCTTTCTATTTAAAAAGATAACATAGTGAATCACAACCTGTCAATAAAATTAACTCAAAACATTTGGCGCAAGCCGAAGGTTTCTCCGCCCTCCGAATCGGAGGGGATTCAGGATCTCGTGGGAATGAAGGAAAGAGACTTCGTAGCGGCGACCGCAAGAATCGCCATCATCCAAAATGGAAACCTAAAGGTTTCCGCTACGGTGATAGATTGGGGATGAGGTTTCGTAGCGGCGAACTTTAGTTCGCCATAATTTAGATGAAAACCTTAAAACAAACCGTTAGATTTATTTAATCTCAACCGTTGCCCCGGCCGCTTCTAGTTTCTGCTTGGCTTCCTCGGCTTCTTTCTTAGAAACTCCTTCTTTGACAGGTTTGGGAGCCGCTTCGACCAGATCTTTAGCCTCTTTGAGTCCTAGAGTGGAAACCAGTTCGCGGACGGCTTTAATAACTGCTATCTTATTGACGCCAAAACTGGCCAAAATCACGTTAAAAGTCGTCTGCTCTTCTGTTTTTTCCTCTCCAGCGGGGGCTGCGGTTGAGGTTGGTGTAGCCGCCGCAATCGGCATCTGGGGGGTAACTCCAAATTTCTCCTCGAGCATTTTGGTTAAATCGGCTAGCTCTAAAACCGTCATTTTTTCGATGAGGTCGATTACTTTTTGAGCATTAGCTGATAGCTTGGGCTGTTCTTTTTCGACTTCTTTTTTTCCTTCAGTCATTTTTATTTCCTCCTTTAATTGAGATTTTGTTTTTGTGTTTTTATTTGGCTAAGTTGATTGGCAAATTTTTGGAGATTGGCGGTAAGCGCTGTATGCAAGCGGAAAAGCGGCGAACCTATACCCGTGACAACCTGATACACAAGCGTTTTTCGATCCGGAAGATAAGCTAAGGTTTGAACTTGATTTTCGTCCAAGCAAGCCCCTTTTGAAAACCCAAATTTAATTTTCGGTAATTCCAGGTTCTTTTTAAATTTGAATAATGACTTTAAGGGCAAAACTTCGTCAGATAGGCAAAAAAGAACGGCTGTGGGGCCTTCCAAGTTTTGAAAGTGGGCATCCGCTGAAATCTCATCCGCAACCGCTCTTTTTAGAAGTGTGTTTTTGACAATCTTATATTCAGCCCCGCTACTTTTCAGATCTTTTTTCAGCATTTCTATTTCTTGAACTTTCAATCCGCGGTAGTCGGTTAGCAGAAAAAGATTAGCGCGCGAAATTTTATCTTTGATGTCTTGGACAACGCTTACTTTTTGATCCTTTGAAATAGCCATAGTATACTCCTTAAATAAAAAAGCCCTCTTAATTCCCGAGAGCCTGCAGTAAAAATGTCGCTTGGACGATTTTTTTGACACCTCGGTAGGAAATTAAGTTGTTTTTAAAAGCAACACCTACTGTCTTTGGTTTTTTCTTTTATAAATGTCACATTCAGAAATCGCCTTAAATATCAATAATTTGATGTGACATTTTCTAGACATCTACCTTAAATTTAATGCGTTTTCACTATATGATGTCTATATATCACTTTTCTTTCAAACTTGTCAAGACTTGCAAATCGGGTGTTAGTGTTAACTGTTCAAGATGATCGACACTTTTTACTAAAGATATGATTGTTGTAATTTAGCACCGGATGTTATAATATAAACTGCAAGTGAGAATTATAGTTACTTGTAGTTAAAGTATGAAAAATAACCTTATTCTTTCTCTGTATAAGAAACCTCAGACTGTTTTTACCTTACAGGAGATAGCGATGCTATTTCCAGATATTCCCTATGACAATCTTAAAAAACGGATGTCCTATTTTGCCAAATCAGGCTCTATCAGAAAGTTGAATCGGGGAGTCTACGCTAAAGATCAGTTTAATGCTTTTGAGTTGGCTAATAAGCTCTACACGCCTTCATATATTAGTCTAGAGACGGTGCTTCAGAAGGCTGGCGTGACGTTCCAGTACTATGAAAGCATTTTTGCCGTTTCGTATCTTTCAAGAACAGTAAAAGTGGGTGACTATACGGTTGTGTACCGAAGAATGAAAAAAGACATACTTCTGAATAAGCTGGGGATTGAGGAACAGGAGAACGTGGTTATTGCCTCCCCGGAACGGGCGTTTTTGGATGCAGTCTATCTCTACAAGGATTACCATTTCGACAACTTAAGCTCTTTGAATTGGGATAAAGTTACAGAGCTAAAAAACCTCTATGCTAGCCACGTACTTTTGAAACGGGTGGAGGAGTATTACCAAGTTTATACTGATACGCTCAGCGTATAAAGGAAGACCATGCTTGACCAGACAAAACATCGAGTCGTTCTGATTGATATTTTGAAAAGTATTTACGGCGCTCCCGATTTGAGGACGACTTTAGGATTTAAAGGGGGAACGGCTGCGATGCTGTTTTACGATCTACCGCGGTTGTCGGTCGATCTCGATTTTGATTTGTTGGGCGCAGATAAAAAAGAACTGGTGTTTGAGAAAATGAAAACCCTCCTTGCGCAGCATGGAGTCCTGCGGCAGGCAATAGAAAAGAGAAACACCCTGTTTTTCCTTATCAGTTACGAGAAAGGAGAACATACTATCAAAGTGGACATTTCCAAGCGTAAAGGAGCGAGTGGCTTTGAACCTAGAGGGTATTTGGGAGTTACTGCACTGGTCATGAAACCAGAAGATATGATAGCCGGTAAACTAGCGGCACTTTTAACGCGCCGGAAATTCGCCATGCGTGACGTATTTGATGTGTGGTTTTTTCTTAAAAACAAATGGGTTATTAACGAAAGGGTGTTAACAGAAGGGACTGGACTATCTTTGGGTAAAGCGCTTGAACAGGCTATAAGGAAAGTCGGCGACATTGACAAAAAGCATATTTTACAAGGGTCAGGGGAACTGATAGACGCAGAACAAAAAGAGTGGGTAAGGGAAAAACTCATAGGCGAGACGGTGTTTTATTTACGTCTTTATCAGGAAACGCATGGTGATACGGCACGAGCAACGAAGGAGGTGGTGCCCAGGGATGATATTCCTGTTTTGGATATAGATCCAAACTTGGGAGGCATCGGTGGGCCGAAAGGACACTTTGTACATTTCTACGTTACCAACATTGGCGAAAAAGTCGCCATTGACTGCCGCTGGGGAATACGCGGTTTTGCTTATGAGTGGCGATCACCGGAAACATTTGTCTTGCGTCCCGGGGATAGGCAAAAGCTGGAATACAAGATTTCAGATGAGAGACTGTTTAAAGAATTTGTGCCAGAACTTAATATCTTTTTTGAGTATAAAGACAATAGGGGAGTCAGCTATTTTACTAGAAGGGAATTACTACTTGAAAAAGTACCTTCCGGTGCGTTTTATAACATCACGAAAGTGAGTACGTTTCATCCGGCGGTTGTTTTACAAGATTCAAAAATCAGAAATATTAGCGAGCCATATATTCGCGACAACTTGATAACCCGGGTCGATGTAGACGTCGAGGTTGACGGTGAAACAAAACAAGTACAAATGGGAATTGGCCCAATTCTCATAAAAGTATTTGGTTTCTCAGAATACGAATTAAAAGCCGCTTTTTCTGAACTGGTACAAAGAAAGGTCAGAAATATGTTGCGCGAAGGTAAATTAGAGAACCATATTTTCTCTGGTGAGGAGATGCCGAAGGAACCTCTGTCGGGATTTGAGGCGTATAAAGCCTTGCGTGACTCGCTGGATAGGTGACAAAAATTTATGAAATTAACTGATCAAGAAAAACGCGAAATTGTTAGATATTTAGAAGAAGGTAAGGATTTACCGGATAAGTACCGGTTTCTTTTGTTTGGAGAAAAGAGGGAAGTTGAGCTTGTTTGGAACGGTAAAACTGATGAAGTTTCAAGCGTGGTGTTGCCGTTTCAGGTCATTGAACAAATAGATGAACCAAGAGCTGAAACTGACACAAAGTTGCAGATGGCTCTTTTCGATGTGGATGCAAGAGGCAGGCAGTTAAAGGGTTGGACAAATAAACTGATCTGGGGCGATAACAAACTTATTTTATCGAGCTTGAAAAATGGTCCGTTAAGACAAGAAATTGAGGAGCAGGGTGGCATAAAACTGATTTACATTGATCCGCCGTTTGATGTTGGCGCCGACTTTTCAATGGATATTGAGATAGGGGACGAAACACTAATTAAAGAACCGGGTGTATTAGAGCAAATTGCCTATCGTGACACTTGGGGTAAAGGAGCAGACAGCTTTATAGCGATGATTTATGAGCGACTATCCCTCATGAGGGATCTTCTGGCAGATGACGGAAGTATCTATGTGCATTGTGACTACCGAGTTAACGCACCTATGCGTTTAGTGCTTGACGAAGTATTTGGAGAAAAAAATTTTCAAAGCGAGATAATTTGGAAGCAGACAAGGGCAAAAAGTACCGGTTTCAATAATTACGGATTAGAGCACAACAATATTTATTATTATACAAAATCAGACCGTTTCATTTGGGACATGCAATATAAAGAATACGAGGACGAAAAAGTTGATAGATACTACTGTTTCTTTGAAAAAGAAGATGGGAGTTACGAAAAATATACTAAATCACAAATGAAAACATTTAGAGAATCAAAAAGCATGCCTGCTGGTAGACGATTTGCCTTGATTCCATTATTAAATTTAAACAAAAATAGGCCAAATTTAAGGTATGAATACAGGGGCTTCTTAGAAACATGGGCAACAACAAAAGAAAAAATGCTTGAGTATGAAGCACAGGGGTTAATCGTTCAAACTTCGCCGGGAGCAATGCCATTAAAAAAACAGTATTTTGATGAAATGAAGGGTGTTAAAGTGGGTTCATTATGGGATGATATTTACCCCGTCAACTCACAAGCCAAAGAAAAAGTAGACTACCCAACTCAAAAACCTGAATCTCTACTAGAAAGGATTATTAAAACCTCATCGAATGAAAACGACATAATTGCAGATTTTTTTGTGGGTTCGGGCACAACCTTAGCAATCGCTGAAAAGATTGGTCGAAAGTGGATAGGTGCAGACTTAGGTAAATTCTCAATACATACTACCCGTAAAAGACTAATAGCTGTTCAGCGGCAAATGAAAAAAGAGGGTAAGGACTATCGAGCGTTTGAGATATTAAACTTAGGGAAGTATGAACGCCAGCATTATATCGGTGTAAACCCTAATTTACGCGATGAAGAAAAACAAAAACAGATTGAGCAGAGGGAAAAAGAATTTGTTGATCTTATTCTGCGTGCCTATCAAGCACAAGTAGTAACGAGCTTTCGAACATTCCATGGTAAAAAGGCTTCGCGGATGGTGGTTGTTGGACCAATTAACCTTCCAGTTTCCCGTTTGTTTGTCGAGGAAGTTATTAATGAATGTATCGAAAAACAAATTACCAAAGTTGACATTTTGGCTTTTGAGTTTGAGATGGGGCTTTTCCCAAAAATTCAAGAGGAAGCCAAAGATAAGGGTGTTGATCTGGCATTAAAATACATTCCTCCGGAAGTGTTTGATAAAAGGGCAATCGAGAAAAACCAAGTGGTCTTTTACGATGTGGCATATATTGAAGTTAAACCTCACATCAAAGGTCATTCTATAGCGGTAGAGTTAACTGATTTCTCGGTTTTTTATAACCAAGATTCAGTTGTAAATGTTGAAGCGCAACTGCAAAACGGTGGTAAAAAACTCCTCGTTGAGAACGGACAGATTATCAAGATAGAGAAGGATAAAAACGGCATTGTTAGCCGTGAGGTATTAACGAAAAAGTGGACTGACTGGATTGATTATTGGGCAGTAGATTTTGATTTTGAAAGTAAAAAAGAAATTGTCAGGATGAGGAAAAAAGATGCAGAACCGGAACAAAAAAGGCTGATCGGCGCGGACGACCCGAAGCAAATGAGATTTGATCAGTATGAAGAGGTATGGACTGGTGATTATATTTTTGAGAATGAGTGGCAGTCATTCCGTACAAAAAAGGACAGGACTCTTGAATTAAAAAGCATCTTTCATGAATGTCAACCCGGACGGCGTAAAATTGCAGTCAAAGTCGTTGACATCTTTGGCAACGACACAATGAAAGTTATTGAGGTAAAAATTTAAGTTATGCAGAGAATACCAGTATTATCAACAAATATTCAATCTATCGGCTACGATTCGCAGTCAACCACTTTGGAAGTGGAGTTTAAGTCTGGCGATGTCTATCGGTATTTTAACGTGCCTGAACTTTTGCATCAGAAACTAATGAAGGCGTCATCAAAAGGGCGATTTTTAAACGATTATATTAAATACAGCTATCGTTATCAAAAAGTCGGATAATTTTATGTTTAAGCCGAAGACGGAAAAGATTAAACAGATCGCGAGCAATAAGAAGACGGTTGTAAAACAACTGGAGAACATTTTTGGTTCCTCAACGCGGGTTTATATTGATTATGCGAATGTCCGCCCGTGGAGCAATAAACTTGGATGGCATATTGATTTAAAAAGATTGAAACAACTTTTTGATTCGTTTGACACTATCGAAGCGGTCAATTTTTATAATGGATATCTTGAGGACGACAGTCGATCAGCGAGAGAAATACGCGAGATTGAAAATCAAAAGTACATTGTCCGCACCAAGTCGGTAAAAATTATGCGGTTTTCAATTGACGCTTCAAGTATTCCCCCTGACTCCACGGCTTTACTTAATCATTTTATTAGAAGAGCGCTGTTGCGGCAATACGAGGTTGGGACAATTGAATATCTGAACGAGCGATTTGAAGATATGAACAAAAAAGGACTATATTATATCGAAGACAGAAAATGCAATTTTGACGTAGAGATAGGTGTTGATATGTTATTGGATTACGAAAGAAACAATACCGCCACTTTTGTATTGTGGAGCGGTGACAGCGATTTTGCCGATCCTTTGGAAAAATTACTGAAAGCGGGTAAGAAAGTTTTTATCTTTGCGACGTCGCGCAAGGTGTCAAAAGAACTTTCGGGATTGCGCAGTAGCGGCTTGGTGATTTTCGATATTCAAAAAATAAAGGATTTTATTTGCTGGAATCGAGAACTAAAAAGCAAAAGAGACTCCGATAAAGGAGCCTCTAAGCTCTAGAATTAGTGATCTTTCGATCAATTAATATTATATAACCAGAGTTATGAAAAATCAAATCTAAAAACATGGCCTTACATCCAAGTTTTCCAACATCACCATACGAAATCCTTGATCCGGACATTCGCTGGTTTCCGGCGGATGAGGCATTGCGTGAGCAGGGATACGATAAACTGCTTCCTCCGCTTGTGGCATCGCTTCGAAAAAAAGTGAAAGAGTGGCGGGAAAGCGGCTATGCAGGCGCTACAGACACAAGCAAAGCCCTTCTTTTGTGGTGGTTTCAGAGACAACATCTACTTCCGCAAGCTAACGGTACGACCGCTGAATTCCGTTACTACTTCGCCCAGCGGGAAGCGGTAGAAACGATTGTCTATCTTTACGATGTCGTAAAGATAAAAGATAAATACGACCTCATGCGTTTTGACAGCTCCGGTGCAATTTCAGCGGGGATGTTTTTTGAGAGTTGGCGGCGGCTTGTTATCAAGATGGCAACCGGAAGCGGCAAGACGAAAGTATTAAGCCTTGTGTTGGCATGGAGTTACTTTCATAAACTTTATGAGTCTGATTCTACCCTTGCTCGCAATTTCCTGCTGATAACGCCGAACATCATCGTTTTAGATCGTTTACGAACGGATTTTGAGGGATTAAAAATTTTTTATCAGGACCCTATCTTGCCTGAAACCGGTTACGAAGGACACAACTGGCGCGATGATTTCCAGTTGACGGTGCATTTACAGGATGAAGTAGGGGTAGTCCGCAAAACAGGGAACATTTTTTTGACAAATATACATCGTGTCTATGAAGGAAACACCAAAAACCCTACAGTTGAAGACACCGACACGACGGACTACTTTTTAGGAAAACGTCCTGTTGGTGCAACTAACGAATCAAAGGTTGATTTATCCGCCATTGTCCGTGATATCGATGAATTAGTGATTTTGAACGACGAAGCTCATCATATACACGACGAAAAACTGGCGTGGTTTAAGT